>DAOVOW010000416.1 GCA_030629485.1 bacterium | reverse complement strand
GGGGGGGGGGGGGGGGGGGGTGTCTTGACCCGTTCTGATACCCACCACCCTCACCCGGCTGTTAGCCAGTCTGCACTTACTGCCGGACAGCAATCAGTGAGTCAATCGCATGAAGCATCTGATCAGATTCGCCACGGTTGAAAGCCGGGAGCCACACGCCAAGCAAAGCGCCGGTAGAATCTGTAAGGAAGTGAAACGGGGCGTAGGCTCTCCAATTGCTCTGATGGGGGATACGTTGCTCGTACGACTCAAGCACAAGAACGGGCGCATCCACGCTATCGAGGTGCGCCGCGTACACAAGCCCCGCCGAATCCGCCCTGCTGGTGGCGAAGACAAAACCGTTGCCGTTCTCGATCATGTGCCGTTGCCAATCCGACCAATAGATACTCTCAGATAATCTGAGGCCACACGGTCGGCTGTCCAGCATCACGACCAACGTATAAGGGTTGTTAAAGAACTCTGTGTTGGTGGCGGCAAGTTCCAGGATAAGCGGAGCGAAATCGCTTTGCTCGATGACGGGAATACGTTGGCGGTAGAGCATTCCGCATCCCGATAGACCGAGGCTCAGAAGAACCCCAGCCAGCATCATTCTTGTTCGTTCACGCATTCTTAGTTTTCCCTACATACATCCGACAAAATGTGTTCGGCGTAGCGCCTTGACTCTTCGCGATTTCCCACAGCGCCTTTAATGTTGATTGGTCGCGCCAGACTGTCAAGGAGAACCTTGATGGGGGTTTGCAATCTTCGCCGTTCGACCTCCCTCACTATGCTACGGTCGACCACCCTGACCGGGCTGCGCAGCCCTTCCAACTCCATCGCATACGCGACATCAAAAGAGTCCGAGGCGGGCGCCCACAGGGAGAACGAGCAGCCACACTGAGGCAGATTCTTCTCCAACTCAATCCAGGCCGCCATATCTTCGGTGCAAGCCAGACAAGCGTCGATATCGATATAGATGAGAAAGTGATATCGCTCCTGACCGGTAGGGAGTTCGCCCAAAATCGATTGGAAAATGGTCGGATGATGATGATTCTTCGACATCGCCCAAGTCACGAGCAAAAGGGCGAGCAGTAGCCCAACACCCGAAGCAACCGTGATCAGCGACCTATAGCTCGCCTTCACGGTTGAATCCTCGCCATATATACCGCTATTCCCGATTGCTCGTTCTCCGACTGGTAGCATACGAAAATGAGTTCACCGTCCGCCTCGACCCCGGCCAGTTGCCAGCGCTTATCGACCTCAAGAGGTATCTGCTCGCCATTGGCCTTCCACGCCAGAGTCGAATGCAATCGGACTCTGGCTCCCCCTATATCCTCGGAGCCTACGTCATACTGTAGCAGAAAGTAACCTGGGACAACATAGCGCAAGGACCTTATCTGGGTCCACTGTGACAACCACTCGGCTGCAACGGCGTTGGACTTGATGCGAGATTTTATTTGTGGCGGCACCGCGAAATCCGGCGCTTCGATCGGCAGACTATCTTGAATGTGACCCTTCATGTCGGTGATATAGATAAAGCCGTACCCGTAGATTGCTATCCACAGACTGCTATCAAGCGGGTTTAGAGCTGGATAGCAAAAATGATCGCCGGTGCTTACGCCGACGGAATCAAGTCTTCGCGCTAACGACGCCGGATAAGCGAATACCCTCTCGTACCTTGATTCATATACAGATTGGATAACGAGCGCCGTGTCACCCTCATATCGGGGCAATCCACACAATATAAAAGCTTCCTGGATGTTTACAGTCTGGAAATGATCATCCTCCACTCGTTTGGACCACAGTTTAACATAGCTATCAAAGTCACCTTTAAGATGAAGAGAGTATAGCCAACCGCAGTATCCATCAAATGCAACGATTTCATTCGTTTCGTGAATGCGCCATAATCCCTCAGGCCAAACCAACTGCTTCAGTTTCCTGCGTGAGTAACATTGGCGTTTCCGAGAAATGTCCTCCGGACGGAGGCAGTCGATCAGTTTCATCCAGGACTGGTTACCTTCGGGCTGAAGATAAACGCCCAAGACGGAACCATGAATCACGGTGTCGCCACCAAGCCTCACGGCCGTCAGCGTCGGGCAATACTTCAAACCGTCGAGCACATGAAACCTGCGATCAAGAACTTTGAGGGTCTCGGCTTTGCTGGCTGGAACAGCCAGAATGCTCATAATCAGAGTAACCAATATAACCGTCGCGTTCATGTCGGCTTGCTCCTTCCATGAATACTCATGGCTTGATCAATTTGACGCAGCCCTGCCCGCGATTTCGGGCAGGCCTGCTTACCTCCATCTTAACTTCCGGCACCTGACGGCGTTCCCGAACCAATCGTCCCACCGCCGATGAGACATTCAGTCCCTCCCGACTCACATCTTTTCCTTGTGTTCCCGTGATCATCTAGGTATTCCTCCCAGTGACCATTCTCGACTCGGACTTCCCACCGGCAGCCCGGAATCACTGCTGTCATCAACACCAGAGCCGCCATCACGGCAGCCTTGCCTACACGAACCAGATTGCGTTTCAACATACCTAAGCTCCTTTTTGTGATTTCGCAAACTCAAAACATCTCGGCCAACCACTCGCCGCCGAATCCGCAACCGTTTTCTTTCCTCCTTTCTTTCACTGCCGGGTAGGGGGAGGGTGTCTTGACCCGTTCTGATACCCACCACCCTCACCCGGCAATAGTTCTGTCAGC
>DAOVOW010000059.1 GCA_030629485.1 bacterium | reverse complement strand
TGCCCCTTGATTACCTTGGATACGTCCTTCAAACGGGCAGACCAGGAGGTCTGCCGCGCACAATATCATGGGTTTTTGGAAGGTTCCCTGTGCGGGAATGACGGCCATTTCAAAGTCCCCTCTCGAGAGGGGATTTAGGGGTGTGTTTTTCATTGTGGGCGTCAGATGTGAACGTTCGCCGCCCAACAATGAGCCGCGGCGCACGGGGACGTACTCCGCGCACAGAACTATAGAAGCAAAGCGCAAAGCGCGAAAGACAGGCTAAGCCTGTTACTTGAGTTTCTGCTTGGCCTTCAACTCGGCGAGTTTCGTGTTGGCCACGGTGCTGTCGACTTTCATCGTATCCTCACCGAACGCTGCAAACCGCAGCCACTGGCACCCGAACTTGAACAGTTCGACATCGTCGGTCTTGATCTTCTCGATAAGGGCATCGTCCACATCGAACTTTTGCAGGAAAGAACTCTCAAACACGAACTCGCGGAATTTGTCGATGTTGTAGCAGACCGTGAAGAACATCTCCATCCGGCCCGGATCGAGTTTGCCCCCCTTGTCGAAGAAGGAATGCAGCGTGAGATTCTTGAACAACTCGCCCATCCCGCTGTAGTCGTCGATCCCTTCGCTGTCCAGCCACTGAGCAACCGTTTGCTCTTTGTCCCCGTTGAACCCCTTGCAAACAGGTTCCTGCAGCAGGAAGTAAAACTCCTTCTGCAACGGTCCAGTCATCCCCTCCCTTGGCGAGGCCAGTCCGAGGGGATACATGCGGCAAGCCCAGGGGCGGTCAGTGTATACTGTACAGCCGCTGTCGCCGACAAAATGACAGCTCTTTTTCTCGTTCTCCTGCATAGCCAGCAAAATAACCGGGTAGTTTAGATTCTTATCAAACGGCGCGATAGTGTACTTGCTCAGGAATTCCTGCGAGGAGATACCCAGGGCATTCTTGAGCCGTATAACATCGTACGGTGTCAGGAAGATGTTGACATCGGCGCAGCAGTCGTTGAAGCATGGCACACCCGGATGACAACGGAACTTGAACTTGGTATCAAGGTCCATCCGGGGATACTCCTTTTCATCTTTAAGAATAGCCTCTTTGAGGTTTTCTATTTCTTTCATTGGTCAGTCCTCATCTTCGATAATGCGATCTCTCAGCGCCGACGCCGACCAGACCGGAATCGGTCCGGACTCACCGGTCTTGGGATCGAGACGATGGCGATACGAGATCTTCTGCTGGTATTGCGAACTCATCCACTCCCAGCCCTTAACGTAGTACGAGCACTCGTCGTTAAAGCAAACATATTGGGCGTGCGTGCCCCAGTTGGCTTCGACCGGCGGTTGCCACTTGAGCATCTTGACCCCGCAGTGGGGGCATTTATCTGAATGTTCCATAGTCACAATAGTAAGCAAAATGTTTTGGGTTGGCCAGCATTATCCTGGCATGTCAGCCTCGACACTCTCGGTTCTGTCATTCCCGCGCTCTCTGTCATTCCCGCGCAGGCGGGAATCCCTCCGATCTCCCGTTCAAACAAAACCGAAGATGGGCCTCCGCCTTCGCGGGGGTGACGAAATATGGCGGGAGTAACAGAGGACCGGTCATCAACACCTTCAATTGAAAGTCCTCCGGGCAATGTTGCCCGGAGGACTTGTCGTGTCACATTCAAACCGAAGTCTTAACTAGAAAACGTAGTGAATCTCGCGTTTCATCATTTCCCATTTGTTGGATGCCGGATCCCATTTGCAGTTAGCAAACACTTCCCAGTCATCCTTCATCTTCGGAGTATCCGAGCGGAAGTAGTAGCCCGGCCAGCGCGTTTCCTCACGGAAGAGGATGGTCCGCACGTGGGCTTCGGCCTGCCACATCCGGTGGACGTTTTCCCAGCAGCGCATCAGTTCGTGTTTGTCCTCGGCCGCGAGTTGCAGGGAGTCTTCCCTGAGGAAGTCGATCAACTCAAGACCCTTCTCCAGAAGCGGCTTGCTGGTGGTGAACTGCGTGGATACACCGCCCGCGTACTCGTCCATGATCTTCTGCAAACGGAACATGAACATCTTCGGACGGATGTAGTTCGGGTTGGTGTCCGGATCGGAGGTGTAGTTCTTATGCTCTTCGAACCGATCCAGCGGAGCCAGGATCGTCTTCTTGAGCTCTTCCACCTTAGCAGCATCAACCTTCGGCTCGTGAGTATTCTCGACAGCGAACTTCACCGCCGCCTTAGCCGCAATACGACCCTCGGCGTGCGAGCCGGAGGAGAACTTATGGCTGGAGGCGCCGGAACCATCGCCGGCCGCGAACATACCCTTGACCGTGGTCATCTGGGCATAACCCCAGAAGTGGTCCTTGTGAGCGATATCCTCGGGACCACTGACCCAGGCGCCGGAAGCACCGGAGTGGGAACCGATGAAGTACGGCTCGCAGGCCGCGATCTCGGATGGCTTCTCTTCCGGAGCGGTATTGGTCGCCGCCCAGAGAATCGCCTGCGAGATCGTCATATCCAGGAAGTCTTCCCAAGCTTCGCTTTCGAGCTCTTTGAGCTTCTTCTTACGCTCTTTCTCGTCAGTAACCTCATCGGCGATCTTGCCTATGGCCTCTTCGGTCCGCATAAAGATCGGGCCTTTGCCGTCCATCACGTCGAGCATCATCAGCCAGTTACGCAGGTTGGCCGGAACCGGCTTGACCAGGCCGTACGGTTTCCAGTTCTGAAGCTCGTCGCGACGAGTTTCCATGTAGTTCTCACCCAGGCCATTGGTGGCGCGGGACTTGAACAACAGGAACCAGGCACCGACCGGACCGTAGGCGTCCTTGAAGCGCACCGGGATAAAACGAACTTCCTGGCAGGTCATCTCAGCGCCCGCCTTGAGCGTGAAATACGCGCTGGCGCCGGAGTTAAACGGAGGATACCAGGAACGACCCAGACCCTCACCGGAACTCCGCGGCTTAAAGACGTGCACAGCGCCACCCATGGCGACGATCACAGCTTTGGCCTTGAAGACGTAGAACTTGTCGTCACGGACCGAGAAACCGACCGCGCCGACACAATTGCCCTTGCCGTCCAAAAGCGGCTCGGTCAGGAAGACGCGCTCGTAGATATTGTCCATACCGAGGGCGTTCTTGGCCGCTTCGGCCACGATCACCTTGTAGGACTCACCGTTAATCATGAGTTGCCAGCGTCCCTCGTGGACATAAGCACCATCCGCATCCTTCCAAATCGGGAGACCCCACTTTTCAAACAGCTGAACGGTGGAATCGACGTGGCGGGCGATATTCGCCACCAAATCCTCACGGGTGATGCCCATAAGGTCGTTGCGGACGTAGTTAACATAGTCGTGGATGCTGTTCTCGCCGTCCTTGACGCCAACGTACTGGTTGATGGCCGAAAGACCCATGGCCACCGCGCCCGAACGATCCATCGCAGCCTTATCGACCAGCGTAACCTTGAGGCCGTTTTTCTTCGCCCAGTAAGACGCCTCAACGGCTGCTCCGCAGGCCGCCATGCCACCACCGCAGATCAGAACATCGGTGGTGACTTCTACAGTTTCAAAATTCGGCATGTTTGAACCGTTCCTTTCTTACTTGACAGGCACCATGTCAGTTTTACATCCGTGAGACTCCGGCTCGCCCATGAGCAGCTGGTCACCCAGGTCATCGGGCAGAGTGGAGTATCCACCATCGGGCACCGCTGAGCCTTCCGGCGTGGTCCGGATCGGGAACTTGAACCGCTTCAGAGTACCGTTTCGGAACTTGACGGTCCACATAATGGCGTCGGTGCTCCGCATCGGAGTTACCATAGCGCCCAGCGGTACGAAATCGGCGTAGCCGCGCACCTCAATCGCCTGCGGCTGGCACATCTTGACGCAACTGTAGCACTCCCAGCACATTTCTGGGGCCTGATTGTACGCCTTCATCAGGTCTTTGTTCAGAACCATCAAGTCGTTGGGGCAAATGTACTGGCATGCTGTCTTGTCCAGCGCCTTGCACCCGTCGCACTTGTCAGCAATCACAAAACTCGGCATTAAATCCTCCTTAACGACTAATGCTTAAGTAGCGTGTATCCAAACTCATATTGTCTCTGTCTCTATCTCGTTACTTCTTGGCTTCACCGGTGGCATGGCCGTGCAGCTTGACCTCAATCTTGTCAGCTTCCTTGATGCTGGCATAGTACTCACGCAGAATGGTCAGTACCTCGGGGCGGCTGAATTCAGCCGGTACATCCCCACCTTCGGAGAGCGATTTGCGAAGGGCCGTGCCGCTGAGGAAAAGACGATCCTCTTTGGCGTGTGGGCAGGTCTTCATTGAGGCCATGCCGCCGCACTTGTAGCACCAGAACGTCCAGTCGATCGGCAGCATCTTGCACTGAAGCGCACCCTCAGGAAGCTTGTGGAAAACATCCTGAGCATCGAAGGGACCGTAATAGTTGCCGACGCCGGCATGATCGCGCCCGATAATCATATGGGAGCAGCCGAAGTTCTGACGGAAAACGGCGTGCAGCAGACCTTCACGAGGTCCGGCGTAACGCATGTCGAGCGGGTAACCGCCGCAGACTACGCGGTTCTTGTCGAAATACAACTCGACCAGGGTGTCGATACACTTGACGCGTACATCGGCCGGGATATCGCCAGGTTTGAGCTTGCCAACCAATTGGTGGATGTACAGCCCATCGCTGACTTCCAAGGCGATCTTGGCCAGGTACTCGTGCGAACGATGCATCGGGTTACGAAGCTGCAAGGCAGCGATCGTCGTCCAGCCCTTCTCCTCGAATATCTTGCGGCTTTCAGCCGGACGCTGGTAGACGCCCTTGAACTCCTCAGGGAAGTAGCTTTCTGAAAGCACCTTCACCGGACCGGCGATATTCCATGCCTTCTGGTCCATCACCATCTCGACTCCGGGATGTTCCGGGTCGTTGGTGGTGTAGACATGCTTGCACTCGAATTCCTTGTCGATCTGGTACGATTCGGTAACCTTCATCGTACCCATGATCTCACTGGTTTCGCCTGAAACCAGACAGATCTCAGTGCCCGCGTCCAGTTTTTCATCATGCGACAACGTGACCGGAATCGGCCAGAAAGTACCGTTGGCAAGAGTCATCTTCTCGCAGACGCCTTTCCAATCGTCCTGACTCATAAAGCCGGTCAGCGGTGTGAAACCGCCGATGCCCATGAAAATCAGGTCACCGGTCTCGCGCGTGGTCATGACTACCTTGGGTAGTCCTTCGGCCCTTTTTAGTTCTGCTGTCCGCTCGGCGCCTTCCAAGAGGCAGATGGTCAGCGTATCGCTACCGTGCGGAGGAATCAGTTTTGATGCAGCCATAGTGCGTTTACCTGTCGTGTTACGAGTGATCTTCGGCCAATCCGTTCAAGGATAGGCATGTACTTTTTTGACAATCTATTGGGTAAATCAGGAATTTCTTTACTCGTTTTGTCCTCTATACGATTAACACAATCCAAGTGGTATAGTACTTTTTTTCACAAGCACTGTCAAGCGAAAAATACAGATGTTGTGAATATTTTAACTTGCCGTTCGAACACTCGCGTCACTAACGTCTTCTTTGACAAGCCGTTGCAAATTCCAGTAATTGCTATGTATATACTAACAATGAGTATGCGGAGATTTTGCATCGGAGGCATAATTGGTATCAAATAGGGTGTAATAGGTCGTGTTTCCCCCAATAATCGCAGTTCGACCGTCAGATTCTGCAATCAGCGATTTCAGGTTGTTTTCGGGGTATTGGCCGGGCCTGTGTATTGAGATTACGACCGTACCGGTTGAACACCGGGAGTTACCCGTATCTGCCAAAGGACAACCTCTGGATCCGGGTTGCTGTGATTGCAGAAGTTGTCTTACAAGTTCGTTTCGCCGGATCCTGATCTCGGCCACAGGTGGCTTTTATCCCGGGCTTGTGACCCGGCGATCTTCTTAAACCCGTTGGTCTACACGGCACCAGCAACCGGCGGTTCTCACGACCTCCTGCGGATGTCGAAGCAACCACCGGACCAACTGATCTTGGGATCATCTCTACAGATTTGTTCATAAGCTGCGGTAGAGTTTGTGAAAAAAGTAACAAAAAGCTTGACAGTCATGGTCTGCTGCAACAACTTCAGATTTGGAAGAATGTGCCCGTGAGGCAGCACAATACCCAACTGTGGAAAAGGAGCGCGTAAATGGCCAGCGTAGAGATGACCCTGCCCGACATGGGGTTTATTAAGGAACTCAGATCCGCGGGCGGAGCCGAACTCAATAAATGTTACCAATGTGCCACTTGCTGCACCGTCTGCAACCTGTCACCGGCTGATCGGCCGTTTCCTCGTAAGGAGATGTTGATGGCCCAGTGGGGTCAGGTTGATCGATTGATCAGCGACTCGGATATCTGGCTCTGCTACCAGTGTAGCGACTGCACCACCTATTGTCCCCGTGGCGCTCGACCGGGAGATGTCTTGGCGGCTGTGCGCTCGTCGGTGTACAAACGCGCCTCCTTCCCCTCGTTTATGGGCAAGGCATTGGCGAAACCAGCCGCTCTGCCGATCCTGTTTCTGGTTCCCGCGCTGATATTGATGGCCTGCATTCTCGCCTTTGCGCCCCAAACCAACGGATCGTACGATTTTCTGACCAGCAGTGTTATTGACTACAACATCTTCCTGCCCCACAGTTCCGTGGATGCGCTGTTTGTGTTCGGAAATATCCTGATCTTCATATTCGCAGCGATAGGTTTCTTTCGCTTCTGGAAAAGGCTGCAAATCGATGGGGAACCTAAGAAACTGTCGTTCGTCTCAGCCTTGATGAAAACGGTGATTGAAATAATATCACACAGCCGCTTCAACAAGTGCGAAGCCAACAAGGCTCGGACGATAGGCCACATGGTTCTGCTGTTCGGCTTTATCGGCGCCATGATCACGACCGGCTGCGTTTTCGTTTTCATTTTCATTCCACACTACCTGCAAATGCTGGGCCTGGAGAACTGGCAGCCGCTCTTCGACCTGCCGATCGATCTGCCCAACCCGGTCAAGTTCCTGGGAGCCATAAGCGGTATAGCTTTGATGTTTGGCAGCATCTGGCTGATTGTCCGCCGTAAGGCCAATAGTGATCAAGTCAGCGCCAACGGATACAGCGACTATCTTTTCCTGTGGATTATGTTTCTGGTCGGCCTGACTGGAATGCTCTCATGGCTCACCCGACTGGTCGGTGTTCCGTTACTTGCTTATGCCAACTACTTTGTCCATCTGCTGGTGGTGTTCTTCCTGCTGTGGTACATGCCGTTCTCGAAGTTCGCGCACATGTTCTATCGCACTATGGCTTTGGTGTACGCCAAGCAGATCGGTCGCGAGACGCGAGCATAAACGGCCGGATCGGCAGTAGGCAGATAGTCGATCGGCACGATGATACTCTCTGCCGTCGTCGCCTTCTTTGCCTTCGGACACTACCCCCGGCATTTGCGGCGAAGTTCTGCGGCACAATCAGTCCCAGGACATCGATGCCTCGCCGTTGTTCTATACGGACGTGGAGAACATGGCGGAACTGGAAGAAGGGTTGGCTAAGAGTGAGTAGATGGGTCCTTCACGGTGCTCATTCGGTCAGATCGACTCGTCGTTATCCGAGACGGCCGTCTTGTCGGCGCCGGTCTGACCCGTCCGACGGATGACTCAACGGTCGTAGAACGCCACCAGTTCCTGCACCAGCCCCGGTACTGAATGGTGCTTGGCCTGAATTGTCACCTTCAGTCCGTACGATTCGATGACGCGAGTGGTCGATGGACCGATCGATACGATCTGTGCCTGCGCCGTAACTTTCTCGAATTCCTCGTCGCTCAACAGCGCACGTAGACCTTCGGCGGTCGAACCGCTGCTGAAGAGTATCGCATTGGGTGGCGTCTGCAGAAGCTTGCGCTTGAATCCGACCGGCCATTCGGGGAAGTATGTGCGATACACGTCCATCGGTATGACTTCCGCCCCGGCTTTTCCGAGCGCGTCGGGCACGGTGGAATCAGACAAATTCCCCTGCACTCGCACCACGGCAGCGTGCGACCAGTCGTACTTCTCGACCAACTCTGTCGCCAGACCTTTGACGGTGAAAACGTTCGGAACGAAATCCGGCGTCAGGTGATGCTTCTTCAGCGCCCGTGCTGTGCCCAATCCAATTGCTGCTATCATGAAAGCTGATAGCTGCCGGATGTCACCGATGCGGTCCGCGAACTGGCGTATGAAATAGCGTACGCCGTTTTCGCTGGTGAAGATCAGCCAGCGTTTTGCATGGTCGATTCCCCCATAAGCAGACCACGCCTTCTCGTCAACCACCTCCTCGGTCGCAATCGATGGATAAGGCATTACCTCGGCGCCATGGTCCCGCAGCGTTTGATATAGTTCACCCGCTTGATCGGCCGGCCGCAACACTAATATGCGAAGACCGTGCAACGGACCCTTCCCGAACCAGTCCAGTTCAGTATGCAGTCCGACCGCTTCGCCGACCATGAAGAGCGCCGGCGGTTTCACATCGTTATCGTTGACCAAATCGGGAAGCGTCGCGACCGTACCGATGAAACGACGCTGGGTCGGGTGGGTGCCTCGCTCGATAACCGCGGCGGGCGTGTCGGGCGGCATCCCGGAAGCCAGGAGTCTTTCAACGATGCCCTGTATCTCGCCGACGCCCATGTAGACCGAAAGCGTCCCGCCCTCAAGTTTGGCCAGTTGCTCCCAGGGAACCGGAGGACGCGAACTGTCCACCGCCTTGTGACCGGTAGCGAATACGACAAAGGAGGCCTTGGTCCGGTCGGTGCATGGGATGCCCGCGTACGCCGCAGCACCTACTGCCGCCGTCACGCCGGGCACGAACTCGAACTCGATGCCATGTTCCCGCAAGTATCGTGCCTCTTCCCCGCC
>DAOVOW010000372.1 GCA_030629485.1 bacterium | reverse complement strand
CTTCCTCCGAGACGTTGGGGATTTCACGAGTGATTTCCTCAGCGCCGCGTTTGGTGTCGCGCACTTGCAGTTCGTACTCTTCGATATGAATAGAGGTAAAAATGTCCTGACGCCAGAGGCGCTCCGACAGGATGATCGCATCCTCGAAATTGTAACCACGCCAAGGCATGAAAGCCACCAGGATATTGTTCCCCAGCGCCAACTCACCGTGATCGACCGCCGGACCTTCGGCGACGATATCGCCCTCCCTGACCTGATCGCCAACCTGCACTACCGGCTTGAAACTGATACAGGTGTCCTGGTTCGAGCGGCGGTACTTGGTCATACGATACTCAGTATCTTCGGCATAGCCCAACTTACCGGCCCGCCGCTTGAGATCGGGTCGGATTACGACCCTGTTGGCATCGGCATAGATAACAGTACCGGCGGAAGCTGCTTTGACAATAGCTCCAGCATCGGCGGCCACCTTGCCTTCCATCCCGGTACCGATTACGGCCGCTTCGGTTCTCAACAGCGGCACCGCCTGGCGTTGCATGTTGGAGCCCATCAAAGCACGGTTGGCGTCGTCATGCTCGAGAAATGGAATCAACGACGCCGCCACCGACACCAACTGGCGCGGCGAAACATCCATGTAGTCTACTTCGGTGGCATCGACGACCGGGTACTCTGAACGCCGGCGGACAGCGATCCGATCCGAAACGAACTTACCGTTGGAATCGATAGCCTCGTTACATTGAGCGACGTAGAAGCGGTCTTCCCGATCGGCTGACAGATACTCGATTTTAGGGGTCACCTTGCCCTTTGTGACCTTACGGTACGGCGTTTCGATGAAACCAAACCTGTTGATGCGGGCAAATGTGGCCAGCGATGTTATCAGACCGATATTCGGTCCTTCCGGCGTCTCGATAGGACACATCCGGCCGTAATGAGTGTGATGCACATCGCGCACCTCAAAACCGGCCCGCTCGCGGGTCAGGCCGCCGGGGCCCAATGCTGAGAGACGACGTTTGTGTGTCAACTCCGACAACGGGTTGGTTTGATCCATAAACTGCGACAACTGTGACGAGCCGAAAAACGTCTCCACCACCGATGAAACTGTACGCGCGTTGACCAGCAACTGCGGCGTCTGGTTATCCTGATCCTTAAGCGAGAGTCGCTCCCGAATCGTGCGCGCTACACGCGACAGACCAACCGAGAACAGATTCGACAGAAGTTCCCCCACCGTGCGGGTACGACGGTTGCCGAGATGGTCGATATCGTCGGTGAAGCCGGAGTCATTGCACAAGCCGGTCAGGTACCTTATGATAGCTACGAAATCTTCAGTGGTGAGAGTCGTCTTGTCAAGCGGCATTTCCAGTCCCATGCGCTGGTTGATCATATGACGCCCGACTTCGCCGAGATCGTAACGTTTATTGGAGAAAAAGAACCTCTCCAGAAGGGTTGCAGCCACCTCCAGCGTCGGCGGTTCACCCGGTCGCAGCAGCGAATAGATTTTCATCAAGGCTTCTTCGCGCGACTTGGTTGGATCCTTGCGGATAGTATTGAGAATGACGAAGACCTCACGACGTTCCTCGCGGTGCACTATCCGCACACTCTTGTGACCCAACTCAATCAGCTTGTCAACCATCGCTTCGACAATCGGATCAGCGGCGCTAAAAGCCACCTCGCCGGTCTCTTTGTCGACGATGGTCTCGGCCAGGAAGGAGCCCTCGTATGCTTCCAACTTGGCTGTCTTGAGTGTCAGCTTTGTCACTTTGTAGAACAGGTCGATGATATCTTCGTCGGTGGAGAACCCCAGCGTCCGCAGGAGCATCGTCACCGGCAGCTTGCGCTTGGAGTCGATGTAGGCGTACATGACATCGTTGATGTCCACGGCAAACTCGACCCAACTGCCGCGATAAGGGATGATACGAGCCGAATAGAGCTTCTTGCCGTTGGGGTGGATACTCGTATCGAAAAACACGCCGGGGCTGCGATGCAACTGACTGACCACCACCCGCTCAGCGCCATTAATGATGAACGTTCCCCACTCCGTGATCAGAGGCAATTCACCGAGGTAAACATCCTGCTCAATAATATCCTTGACTTCCTTTTCCTCACCTTCGCCCTGTCGAGTAATCAACCGCATGGTAACTCTGAGCGGCGCTGCAAAGGACATGTTGCGCTCGCGGCATTCATCAATGCTGTAGCGAGTCGGTCCGAGGTAGTATTTGACATACTCCAGCAAGTTATTCTCGCGGACGTCGGTAACCGGAAAGATATCGAGGAACATGCCGTGAAGGCCCTGCTTGGCCCGCTTGTTTGCGGGCACATCCTTCTGGAGGAAGGCCTCATAAGAACGGACTTGTACGTCCAGAAGATTGGGCATATCGGTGGCATCTACCAATGAGCCGTAACTATTGCGTGTCAAAACTGCTGATCGAGGCAAGGCACTACCCTCCTGCAGTTAATAAGTAAGCCTACTCTACCGGGCAAGGTGAACCCGGAGAGTACACACATTTTCACTATCCTGTCGGCCGGTCTGGATGATCCTGTCATCTTACTTTCATCTTCTCCCCAACCGAGTGGGGGAGCTGTTTTAGCAGTCAATCAACCAACCAAAAAAAACGAAACATGGGAGTTTTTAGAATACCGTCATAGTCGGTAGTCAAAGCAAGCCGAGAACCGATCGGTCCCCGGCTCCGAGCATATCCTCTACATTTACTTGATGTCCGCGTTGCCACCAACCTCTTCGATCTTGGCCTTAATCGCTTCGGCTTCGTCTTTCGGAATCCCCTCTTTGACTTTTACCGGGGCGCTTTCCACTAGCTCTTTGGCTTCCTTCAGACCAAGCGAGGTAAACTCGCGCACAGCTTTAATCACCTGGATTTTTTTGTCGCCGATGGCCGTGAGAACCACGTCGAACTCGGTCTGCTCTTCAACCTCAGCGGCAGCAGCGCCAGGCATGGCGGCCATAGCCACCGGAGCGGCGGCTGTGACGCCAAACTTACCCTGGATAGCTTTGGACAAATCGGCCAGATCCATCGCACTCAGGTCTGCAATCTTATCAACAATTTCTTCAATCGCTACGTTAGACACTTTTTCAACCTCACAAAATCACATGTTAATTAAACTT
>DAOVOW010000417.1 GCA_030629485.1 bacterium | reverse complement strand
CGTCCAGGGAGAAAATGATCTCCTTGAATCCGCCTACTTCCGAGACATGAGAGTTCATAATATCGAGCTTCCAGCCCTGTTTGTCGGCGAAACGCTGATACATGCGGTACAGATCGGCGGCAAACAGCCCGGCCTCATCACCGCCGGTGCCGGCTCTGATTTCGATCACCGCTGACTTGTCGTCGTTCGGGTCGCACGGTAACAATTTCAATCGGAACTCCTGTTCCACCACACGAACTTCCGGTTGCCTGGCCTCCAACTCATCCTTGGCCATGGCGACCAACTCTTCATCGTGGCTGCCGGCCACAATCTCGCGCGCCTCATCGACAGCAAGGCGCAATTCACGATAGCGGCGGGCTACTTCGAGAATCGATACCAACTGACGACGTTCACGATTAAGGCTGATGAGCTTTTTCCGGTCGGACAGATTCTCCGGCTGGGTCATCTGTTCGTCGATAGCTTTCAGTTTTGCTTCCAGTTTGTCTACGATCTCAAGCATAGTTTCTACAATCCGGTTTGACCTGATAAGGGTAAGGGATGCCGCTGAAAACGGCAAGAAGATAAAGTGGGCAGCTAAGGTACAGCTACCCGCTCCGAACTAAGCTTAGACTCGGTAATGCCAACCGAAGCCTCCAGCGCTGCAATGGCTACCTCGAGTTGATCCAACGACGGTTCCTGGGTGGTAATCTTCTGTAACCACAAGCCCGGCTTTATGATGATTCTAGTAATGGCGTGATCGCGTGTCCTGCCGGAGAACTTCAGAAGCTCATAGGAACTGCCGGCCACTAACGGCAACAGAGAGAAGTGAAGCGCAAATCGCGTCAGCAGTGTCGGTGGATGACCGGTCTTGAGAGCGTAGATCGTATCGGAGACGGCGTAGATAAAAATCGCCAGTAGCGCCACGATAAGAATAAACGATGTTCCGCAGCGTGGGTGAAAACGCGGGTGACGAGCCGCCCGCTCCGGCAGCAGGTCGTCTCCCATCTCGTACGTGAAAATCGATTTGTGTTCGGCGCCGTGATACTGAAAAATACGACGGAACTCACCAAAGAGCGAAATCCCCCAAATGTACAGAACAAACATCGTCAGCCGGATTCCTCCGGCCAGCAGGTTAAACCAGACGGCGTTCTTGTCGACGTGAAACAGGTTCGAGATAGCCAGCGGCACGAAGAAGAAAATGAAGATACCCAGGGCAAGGGCAAAGGCGACCGTCAGGCCGAGCATCAGGCTGTTGGACTTTCGTTCTTTGGGATCGACGGTATCACCTTTTTCCTCGGCGTCCAGCTTCTCCTGTTCCTTGATGGCGATATCCGCTGAGAAATTGAGCGTCTTGATACCCAGCACTAACATTTCCACGAACGTCACGGCGCCCCGGAGAATCGGGAGATTCAGCAGCTTGTGCCTTTTTGACATTGAGACATAGTTCTCGGTCTTGACCAGGATCCGGCCATCCGGTATGCGCACGGCGGTAGCTACGCGTTCAGGCGAGCGCATCATGACGCCCTCAATAACTGCCTGTCCACCGACATTAAGATCCGGCATCGGATATCTCCAACTTGCTATGCAGCCTCTGGGTCCTTACTCTCAAAGAACAGAACAGGCGGCGCCTCGAATAGAATACGCACCGCCCGGTCAAATCCGTCGCCCAAATCCCAGCTATTGCTGTTTTTGAAGCTTGGCGTACTTACGACGAAACCGCTCCACGCGCCCGGCCGTATCCACCAGTTTCTGCTTGCCGGTGAAGAAGGGGTGGCATTTGGAGCAGATTTCCACATTAATAGACTTCCTGGTGGAACGAGTGGGGAAACTGTTCCCGCAGGCACAGGTAACCGTCACCTCATGGTACTCAGGATGAATTTTCGGTTTCAATTCAGCTTACCTCGACTTTCAAATCTAAAGCCACACATAGGTTTCCAATCGACAGGAAACCGCGGCCCAATATATCAAATATTTCGCTTTTGGCAAGGTGATTATTCTTTTGGACTTTCCCCAAAACATCTATTAGTTGAACAGTGACATTTGGTATTTGTGGTCGGCGTACGTCCCCGTGCGCCGACAACTTCTCGAGGTAAACGCGGTAGACGAGGACGTCCACCGCGCACATGAGCTTTGTGTGTCCATACGTCTATTTGCTTCCCAGCACCACCGACCAGTAGCAGATGCCGTAGGTGAGGCGCTCGATCCGAAAATGCTCGGCAAAGAGCGTGCGGAGTTGAGCCTCATCGAAGTAGTTCTTAAGAATCAGATACTCCCGGCCGGAGTCAAGCCGCCTTTTGATGAGATTGTTGCCGTGCGTGTCGGTACCGACCGAATTGTGGCTGAGACCTTCGGCGGGAGGGTTGTTGTCGATCATCCAGATCACACCGTGTGGCGCCGATAACTCTTTAATAGTGTCAAAAAGTCGGTCGTAGTCCTGCAGCGGGTGGTGCGAAAACCAAAATCCAAGCGCAACCACATCGAAGCCACGGCCGGCCAAAGGTACCTGGTTCAAGTCTGCCCGGACGAAATCGACTGCACAGCCATAACTCTTGCGCCGCGCCTCCCGGATCATCTCAGGTGAGATGTCAGCGGCCACAATGCCGGCAGCCGTCTGAGACATTCTCTGAAGCCAATAGCCGGTGCCGCACGCGAGGTCGAGCACCGTCTTGCCCGCGACAAGCTGCTG
>DAOVOW010000139.1 GCA_030629485.1 bacterium | reverse complement strand
GATCAGCAACAGGTCCATGGCCGTATTGCCGACCCGTTCACCGATACCGAGGGCAGTGGCGTGCACCCGATCGGCGCCCTGGGCGATAGCCATCATCGTGTTCGACAGCGCCAACCCACGGTCGGAATGACCGTGCCAGTCGACCTTCACCTTCGGGTTGATCTTCTTGACCAGTTTGATGACGTACTTCATGAGATAATGCACCCCGATCGGCGTGGCGTGACCGACGGTATCACAGACACATATCCGCTCGGCTCCGGCATCGATGGCCGCCGTAAAAAGACGCTTCAAGGTCTCGGGATCAGCCCGTGTGGTATCCTCGGTGACGTACATGACCGGTAGCTTGTTCTCGACGGCGTAGCTGACGGCCTCTTCGGTCAACTCAATCATCTTGTCGATAGTCCACCCCTCGGCATACTGACGAATCGGTGAGGAACCGATGAACGAACAGGCCTCGATAGGATATCCGGTCTTCTGAGAGATTTCGATCAACGGCGTGATATCGGCCTTCACCGTCCGTACCGCGCAGTTGGGCCGAAGCTTCATCTTGTTCTTGACGATGTGTCTGACCATAGCCGTGATATCAGCCTGCGCCCGCGGGCCGGAACCGGGCAGGCCGATATCAGCACACTGAATTCCCAATTCCTCCATCAACTCAAGAAATCCGATCTTCTCTTCGATAGTGGGATCGGTGATGGACGGCGACTGAAGCCCGTCGCGCAACGTTTCATCATCGAGTTCAAAGTCCTTCTTATGGCGGAACCGGAACTTGTCGTACCTATTCCAGTCGAATATCAGTTTGTCTTCCGACAGCTCGTTCGGCATGGATATATCCTCATTATAAGCACACTTTTGATTTTTCGTGACGTAACTTCAAGGCGGCATACGAGCGCTCGACTGCGCTCTGCATATCTTCGGCTTCCTGTTCCGACATGTACTTGAATCGTCCCTGCAGCTTGAGGTAATCGCTCACTGCAACCGACGATGACTGATAGGTCAAACGAAGTCGTTCGCCTTCGTACACCTCATAAAGAGGAAAGACGTTTGACTCGACGGCCAGCCGGGCGATGGTGATACTGTCGGCCGGGTCGGATTTCCATCCCGGTGGGCAGGGAGAGAACAGATGCATAAAGCGTAATCCCCGGATTGCCTTGGCCCGCTCCACCTTGGCTTTCAGGTCATCAAGAAAGGCCGGTGACGCGGTTGCGACATACGGAATGCGGTGCGCCGCCATGATGGCGTCGATATCTTTCTTCGGTTCGCTCTTGAGACGCGAGGCCGGGGTCGTTGTTGTCCAGCAGCCGCGTGGGGTGGCGGAACTTCGCTGCATGCCGGTGTTCATGTATGCTTCGTTATCGTAGCAGACATAGAGCACGTTTTCGTTGCGCTCAGCGATAGCCGATAGCGCGCCCATACCGATATCGAAAGTGGCACCATCACCGGCCCAGGCCATGACGGTGACGTTTTCACGGCCGGACATGTCCAGTCCGGCGCGCACGCCCGCGGCCGCCGAGGCGGTGGCGCCGAAGGCTACGTGCAGATAAGGCACCGGTGAAAGCGAGTGCGGAAAGACACCGTCGGTCACGGCGGCGCACCCGGCCGGAGCCACCACCACCGTCTCGGGGCCAAGCACATCAAGCACGTGTCTATATAATATCTTCTCGCCACAGCCGGGACAGGCGGTGTGGCCATAGAAATCGTGGCTGGCGCAGAAGTCGTAATCCGGTGTATCGCTCAACTCGGATCTCCGTTTGATGGTTGCACGTGATTTATCACCGATTCAATCCTACCCAGTTGATGCCGGCCGGATCGGCTGTCTTGTTGTCGAGATCATCGCAAATCTTCTCGATATCGGCAGCAGTTATGTCGCGACCTCCCAGACCGGCAACAAACTCGTGAATGCAACAGTCCTCACCATTGCGATGCAACGCCGCTCTCAACTCCTGTGTGAAAACGCCGCCGGTGCCGGGGGATAGGTTGCGATCGATGACGGCAATGGTTGCTTCATTCGTCAAGTGGTTCAGCACTCCCTCAACAGGTAGCGGACGCAACTGCCTGAGGCGCAGCAGACCGACCTTACGGCCTGACTCGCGCATTTGCCGCACGGTATGATAGACGGTCGAGGCGGCAGAGCCGGATGCTATCAGCAGGATTTCAGCATCGTCGGCATAGTATGCTTCGACGGCACGGTAATCGCGGCCAAAAGTCTGTGCGAACTGTTTGTACGTCTGGTCGATGACACCTTGTGCGCGTTCAAAGGCTGCTTGCACCTTGTAGCGGAACTCCATGAACATATTCGGCATGGTGCCACCGGAGAACGTCCGCGGATCACTGGTGTCGAGTTTGTATTCGGCCTTGCGGGGCGACAGAAAGGTGTCAACCTGCTCCTGCTCTGGTATGTCTATTACTTCGTGGGTGTGAGAGATGAAGAATCCGTCGTGGCAAACCATGCATGGGATCAGCAGTTCTTCGGCAATCTTGAAGGCGCAGATGACGCTGTCGAGTATCTCCTGATTGGACCAGCAGTAAAACTGAAGCCAGCCGGTGTCGCGTTGGGAGACAGAGTCGGTTTGGTCACACCATATAGTCCAGGGCGCCGCCATAGCGCGGTTAACGTTGACCATCACAACCGGCAGCCGTGCGCCCGATACCCAGAACAACAGTTCCTGCATCAAAGCCAACCCCTGCGACGAAGTGGCGGTGAAAGTACGCACGCCGGTCGATGACGCCCCTATCAACGTCGCCATGGCCGAATGCTCCGACTCGACTTTGACAAACTTGGCGTCCATCTCGCCCGAGCCGCAGATTTCCGAGAGCTTTTCGGAGATACTTGTCTGCGGTGTGATCGGGTAGGCGGAGATCACCTGCACGCGCGATAGTTTGACCGCCTGCGACACGGCCTCGTTGCCGGACATCACACGATTCATGCTACCTGTCCTCCCTGCATCCCCAGGGTGCCACTGGGACATTCACGAGCGCAGATGCCGCAGCCTTTGCAGTAGTCGAGATTGGCTTGGTAACCGCCGGGGGTGCGCACTATGGCCAGGTCGGGACAGAAATCGTAGCAGGTGTCACATTCAAAACAAACGCCGCACGACATACAGCGGTTGGCTTCATCAATCGCACCCGCCTCATCCAACACACCCTCAGTGCCGTCCGACGATGCTGCGCGTTTGGCTATGTTGATCCGTGCGAAGTAGCTGAAGTTGATATCTTCGGGTCCGGCCATCTCAGCCGGCTTCTCCGGGCGTTCATACGGCACGCCTTTGAGGAATGCTGCAATCTCTTCTGCTGCTACCCGCCCGGAAGCGACCGCGTGCGGCACTGTTCGCGGATTGGGGAGAATGTCGCCGCCGAGGAACAGCTTGTCGCGAATTCGTTGATCTATCTGCGAGAGGTCGAGAGTGCCGTCCGACGCATATGTCAGTCCGGGCGCAATATCCAGGTCCGGGTCTTCACCGATAGCAGCAAAGACAACGTCCGCCGTCATGGTGAAGTCAGTGCCGTCAATCACCATCGGACGACGACGGCCATCAGGATCCGGTTCGCCCAGTTCCATACGGTGACAAATCACTTTCAGTCGTCCGTCAGTCTCTTGCTGTATTCTTGCTGGAGCAACAAGGAATTCCAGTTCGATAGGTTCCGCTTTCAACTGTTCGACCTCTTCGGCAAAAGCCGGCATTTCGTTCTCGGTGCGTCGGTACGCAACCGTAACGCCGGCGCCCAGCCGGTAAGCAGTACGCGCGACGTCGCAGGCGGTGTTGCCGCCACCGATCACCACCACCTGCTTGTTGTCAAGTCTGACTTTTTGACCGGAGTTAACACGCTTCAGAAAATCCAGACCGGATTCGACTCCGGCCAGGTCCCCACCATCGATTCGCATACTCTTGGATACGTGCGCCCCGGTAGCGAGGAACACAGCATCGAAGTGGTTTAGTGTTCCCAGGTCGAAATCGGACCCGAGGCGCATGTTGGCTTTGAAGTCAACGCCGTCCAGGACACGTTTCAGTTCGGCCTGGAGAATCTCTTTGTCGAGCCGGTAGGTGGGGATACCATAGTGCAGGATACCGCCGGGGTGATGGTTCTCATCGTACATGACCACGTTCACGCCGTCACGCCGCAAGTAGTGAGCCGCCGCCAGTCCGGCCGGACCGGCGCCGATAACAGCCACCTTCTTAGCGCCCGTTTCTGGTAGCCTCACCCGGAGTTTGTTCTGAACGCCCCAATCCCCGATCAGCATCTCCACCGCACGAATCTGCAGTTCGGTATCGAAGCTGTGGCGGTTGCAATCGGTCTGACAGGGATGGTAGCAAACTCGTCCGCACACCGCCGGTAGTGGGTTCTTCTGAGTCAGCAACTCGAAGGCTTCAGCAATCTGATCCTTTTTCATCAGGTCGAGATAGCCGCGAATGTTTTCACCAGCCGGGCAGTTGAAATTGCACGGCGGTAGCTTGCCGCGATGACCGGGCGTACTGGAACGCCACGAGCCGGTTTTATTCCAGGACATCCTGGCCAGGCTGACCGGCAACTCCGGCATCTCATCGAGCGATTTGAAAACAACAAACTTACTCAAAACGGTTCACCGCGTCGTACGCTTTCTTCACCGCCGCAATATTCTTCTCTGTCTTCTGCGGCGCTTTGCTTTCGACCGCTGCCAGCAAGTGGTCGAGTTCAAGATCACCGGCCACCTTGGCAAACGCTCCGAGCATGGCCGTGTTTACCAATGGTTGAGCGGCTGAGCCCAGACCGCATTCCAACGCAATCGATGTCGCGTCTATATAGGATACGTCGAAACCATTCAGGTTTTCGAGTTTGTCAGACGCATTCATCAGCAGCATGGCGTCCGGTTTCAGCGAGGGCTTGAAAGTGGGGCTATTCACTATGTCCGGTGCAAACACCAGCGCCGCCTGGGCCTGATAGATCATACTGCGCAGGTAAATGAACTCCTTGTCGATGCGCAGAAAAGCCGTCACCGGGGCGCCGCGTCGCTCGACACCAAACGACGGGAAGCTTTGCACCTGGAACCCCTGCCGGAAGTATGCCTCGGCCAGGATCTCCGACGCTACCACCGCGCCTTGTCCACCGCGACCGAAAAACGTAATCTCCTTCATGCGTCATCTCACCTGTCAGCGTGCTGGATTGCACTACAGGTTCAATTAAGGCAAAACGCTTGAGCAAAGCAAGTAGATGTGCTCATGTCGGCACCTGAGGTGCAGTGCGAAGGGTATTACTATGGCTGTGGTCGGCGTACGTCCTCGTGCGCCTGCGGCGACCTCACAATGACGTTTGCAGCGTTTTTCAACAGCCTGTTAGAACGGCTACCGTGAGAACCTACCTGTCTCACCCGCGTATAAAAGGAGCAGAGCTTTTTCATCAGGCACCGAAGGATGGGGTACCCAGTTGTGCCCTCCTACGGCTCGTAGCTCACATGCTCGACCGATTTCAGTTTTGTGCGGTGGGGGAATTTCGATGAGGGGATGAAAAAATCCGGACCCTCCTTACGCTGCATCCTGACAGTGTAATCCTGACAGGCCTGGCAGCGACGGATGCGGCCCAGCGCCTCACGTTTGATCCGTCGTCTCTTGGTATGGTTGGGAGCGTACACCGGCTTGTCGATTATCTTGTATCCCTTGAACGGGTCGTCATTGTCGTGGAACTTCACCCCAGCGATGACATTGTGCGTGCCGGGTTCATACAACGTAGCCCCGGGGCATTCGATAAACACGCTGTCGTCGGACGCTTTTTCCTCGATGAAAATCCGGGCGGCGTCGATATCACGCGAGTTGCACTTGACACATAGCCAGATTCCCTGCTGCCGATAGAGCGGTCGCCCACAGTTGATGCATGTCTTTTTATCGTCCATCTGGTTACCGATCCGGGTTAACCCTTGACCAGCAGAATCAGCGAGCAGGCGGTGACCGTCACCGGCAGGAGTATGACAAAGGAGTACGGCAGCACGAAACTACCCAGCACAGCCAAAACAACCGCAGGTATCACCAGGTACTT
>DAOVOW010000245.1 GCA_030629485.1 bacterium | reverse complement strand
TTCACAATGTCGGCTCTCCCTGCGGCTGATTTTGTAGCTGGTATGACTCAGCTTTGGCCCCGTTGACAGGGCTTGTCGATAAACTCAGAGAGCCGTCATTGCGAGGAGCGAAGACACTCGTGTCGTAGCTGCGCGGCAATCCCTGAGTAGCTGCCCCGCAACAATTGGAGATTGCCGCGCAGCGAAAGAAGCCATTTATGGCCTCGCAATGACGAGGAAAGAAGCTTTTTCAGCACGCCCGACATTGAATGGAGAAACTGTCTCCGCCTCCTCGCTGGCCGGTGAGTTTGTGAATAGGTTCACTATCTCTGTCCGTTATGATGGACATATCTATCTCTGTGCTCCTTGTCATCGGCTCCTCCGGCGGTAACTGATGGTTGTCCGGGTTTGTGATTTGAATCACAAGCGGTCTCTTATTAGTAGGCATTGGTGATCTACGTTTCGTGGTGTCGGGCGACCCCGCCCGACGCCTGCCTTCACACCTGATAGCTGTCAGGCGAGTCGCCTGACAGCACCTGAATGAGCTTGCTCTGTCAGTTCGGTGGCGGCCTTGTGTTTTTGGCGGGGGCGTTTATTGACTTCTTCTTGGAAGCTGTTTAGAGCTTGGTTTGGGCACAGTGGATAGCTTGGGAGATGGTAGTATTTGTGCCTGTGTTATTACTACAGGTCATCATATTTTACTTATTTTGAAGATTTCTCTTGACAGATTGCGATATTTTGGGTAGATTGGGTTCGTCTAGGGAAATAGTTGTGTTTTCAAGCGCTTCTGTTTTGGACCCGTCGCACCTTAGGAACTGCAAGTTTAGCTTAGCGTTCCGACCTTCAAAGCTTCACTTTTCGGTTTTGACAGAGATTTTAAGACCTGGTTAAATAAGTATGTTTAGCCGGTTTTTGGTCTCGAAAGTTTTATCCCTTCAGATTCTTATTCATCAATCAGTCGTTTGGTCTTTATGGCTTTTCGATGTTTTGATGAGAGGAGTTTGGCGGGTCCCGATGCCCGACCCTTTTGGGGTGAAGATCGGATTTTCTAAGGTAATTGTTTTGAGATAATTGAGACTTTTACCTCAAACTAAACTGACTATTTTTGTAAAGGAGCATTCTAATGATGCAAAAAAGAAGTTTATATTCTTTGCTGCTGACCTCCTTTATGCTGGTATTCGCGTTCTCCCTGTCGCATGCACAGAGTGTGACGTTTGAGTCCAAAGACGTTTTACGGTGTCAGGATAATGTTATCGATGTCACCGTTGATCCGGGTCAGGGAAACTCCATCAATGCCTATGAGATTGTTTTTGAGCTCACCGGTGATGGTAGTTTCCAGGGCGTGACTCATACGCCGCCGCCGCTTTGGCAGACTGAGACTGACCTTTCCACTCCTGGATACGTGCGCATTGGCGGTATGATGATAGACCCGAATGCTGTTTGCATTGACGCGTCGACCGTGGTGGCTACTGTTAGCCTTCTAACGGACGATGTGTGCCAAGGTGCAGTGACTATCGATGGTGTGGAGTATGACATTGATAAGTGCGGAACCTGCACTATTCATGCCAAGACTCAGTTCGTCGACTGTACCACTAACGAGCTGGTACCGGTTGCCGTCATTGCCGGGACTGTCACGATCGAAAATGCCCTCCCGACCGTTGATCCAATTGCTAACGCTCTGGTTCACTGGGGTACGAACATTGCTATCAATGTTTACGGAGATGATGATGATCTGCACTCGGTGCCTGACAATTGCGAGACTCTGACGTACTCGCTGGTCGGCCCACCGGCGGGGATGACCATCACCAAGCTGACCGACCAGCATGCCAAAATCTCCTGGACGCCCAGCGCGGCCCAAATGGTGGCGGCCTGTGAGTATCTTATTACTGTTCAGGTTGATGATGCCTGCCCGTACCGGGCCAGCGTTCAAGACAGTTTCACGATTTACTTGTGGAACGACGAGCCGGAGATCACCTGTTCGGATGACGTCGAGATCTACTGGGGTTACACGGCCTCAGGTTGGGCTTCGGCCGTTGATACCGTAACGGCGCCGGATCCTGGTCCTGCCCCCCTGTTCTACACGGTGGCCAGTTTCGATGGCGTCGGGTCGATCAACCTCGATCCGGCAACCGGTGTGTGGAGTTGGGACACTGATGAGACCGTACCCTATCTGGGTTGCTTTACTCTTTGCATCGCGGTGACTGATCGCGCCGCCATCGGTTGCGGTGATGGGACCAACCCGAACAACGCCGATACCTGCTGCATTGAGATCTGCGTTCTGCCGACGGCTGATATCGTGATCGAGAAGACTCATGACACCTACCAGGGTGAGTATGAGTATGTTTCGATCTTTATCGACTGGGCGCCGACCTTTGAGATGGGCGGTTTTGACTTCCTGATCGCCTATGACCAATCGGCTATCAACGCCATAAACGTCACTCCGGGTCAGCTTCTTGAGGACTGCGGCTGGGAGTACTTCGAATACCGCTTTGGTCCTTTCGGCAACTGCGGTAACGCCTGTCCTTCCGGCATGATGCGGATTGTGGCTATTGCCGAATACAACAACGGCCTGAACCACCCGGCCTGCTTCGGCCCGCCCGATACCGATCCGTACGAACTGGCTGAGATCATGTTCCTGGTCACCAACGACCGGACCTTCGAATGCCAGTACGTCCCGATCTACTTCTACTGGATAGATTGCGGTGACAACGCCATCTCCAACGTCCTGGGTGACCTGTTGTACCTCGACCGTCGTGTTTACAACTTCGAGGGCCACCTGATCTGGGATGAAGAAGACGATGTTTCCTTCCCCGAGGCTGCTCGACTGTGGCCGGGCTTCATGGGCGCTCCCGACTTCTGTCTGGATGCCGAAGAAGGCAAGCCGATGCCTCGTCGAATTATCGACTTCTGGGCTGGTGGTATTGACATTATCTGCGCCGACTCAATCGACGATCGTGGTGATATCAACCTGAACGGCATTGCCAACGAAGTGGCCGACGCGGTTCTGTTCACCAACTATTTCGTCTGGGGAATCGGTGTCTTTAATATCAATACGGCCGGTCAGATTGCCGCCACCGACGTCAACGCCGATGGTATCACTCTGAGCGTGGCCGACCTGGTCCACCTGATTCGTGTCATCGTCGGCGACGCCCTGCCTTACTATAAAGTTGGCGCGCCGGTTAAGGTTAGCTATGTCCATGCCGAGAACGGCCTGATGGCTGTTGACGGCGCCCAGATCGGAGCCGCATTTGTGGTTGCCGAGGGCAACGTCACGCCGGAACTCAAGGCCGACGGTATGGAGATGCGTTACGCTTTCGACGGCATCAACACCCGTATTCTGGTTTACTCGCTTGAGGCTAACAGCTTCACCGGTGAGTTCCTGAATCTTGAGGGTAACGTGCTGTCGATTGAGATGGCTACCCACGAGGGTAACCCGGTCAACGCCAAGCTGATTCCGAGCACGTTCAGTCTGGCCCAGAACTATCCGAACCCGTTCAACCCGACTACTTCCATAGCCTTCAGCCTGCCGGTGGCTTCTGAGTACAACCTGACTATTTACAACGTCAGCGGTCAGACCATCGCTACCTTCTCAGGTACTGAGCAGGCCGGCCATGTAGTTCTCGAATGGAATGCTGATGATCTGGCAAGTGGCGTCTACTTCTACCGCCTCAATGCCGGCAGCTTCTCGGATACCAAGAAGATGGTCCTGCTGAAGTAACGACGGACAACGAAACACCTTCGGAGACCACAAGGCCTCTGGTGTTTCCAAACCGATAGCTACTATAGCTAAACCATAAAAAGCCCCCCGCCTTCCGGCGAGGGGCTTTCTTGTGTGTCTGTGGGAATCTATGAAGACGCCGGCAGCCTCTTTGAGGCGCTGCCGTGGCGATCTCATCCGGTCGAACTCACCCCTCAGCCTCAAAGGCATCGGCGCGGGCCAGGTTCCGCTCAACCATCTGGCACTGCAACGGCATCTCATGTCTGCTGTATACCGCCAGTCAGGAGGACAGGCCTCCTGACCTACCTGACTTGTCGGGTTTCTTGCTTCGCTCGGAACCGCGACCTACCACCCGCACCACAAGACCGTATGACCGTCACCTTTTCATAGGTGAGCGGAGTCGAAAGGTGATGGCACAACAAATATCTCCGTTCGCGGACCTAAAAATCCAAAGCATCACCCGGCTTGAGAATGGCTACTTCGGCTCCGGTTACCTTCCGCGCGAATTCATCCGGCGAGGCGGCGATAATGTCGAAAGTATCAAAGTGGAACGGAACCACCTTCTTTGGTTTTAGGAATTCCACCGCCTTGACGGCATCATCGATTCCCATGGTGAAGTTGTCGCCAATGGGGAGGAAGGCCAGATCAATATCATTCATCTCGCCGATCAGCTTCATGTCATAGAAC
>DAOVOW010000299.1 GCA_030629485.1 bacterium | reverse complement strand
GTAGCAATACGTTTGTTGGTCTCAGCATACACCTCACTCACCATCGACATAGTCTTGGTCACTCGCTGTCCGGTGAGGGCCGAGATGTAAATCACCGGCACGTAGGCAAACCGAGCCAGCAGGTCCTTGATTTGACGAGTGAATTCATCGGCGGTACGGCTGTCTTTTTCAATCAAGTCCCACTTATTGACAGCCAATATCGCGGCCCGCCGGTTGGTAATAACCTGCTCAAGTATTCGTTTGTCCTGGGCTGTAACCGAAGCTGTTGCTTCCACCAGAACAATCGCCACGTCGCACTCGGCGATCGCCCGTTTGCTCCTGAGGTTGGTATAGAACTCGATGTTCTCGTGGACCTTATATGTTCTCCTGAGCCCCGCGGTGTCGATCAGTTCGAACTGTTGTCCGTTCAACTCAAACGGTGTATCTACAGCATCACGCGTCGTCCCGGCTTGAGGCGTGACAATAAGGCGGTCCTGTCCGATGAGCTTATTGATGAACGAGGATTTCCCGACGTTGGGGCGTCCCACCAGAGCTACGCGGATAGCGTCGGACCGGCTCGATGTTTCATCCGGTGGCGGCAGATGCGCGACGAGTTTGTCCAGCAAGTCACCGACACCACGACCGCCGGTAGCCGAGACCGGAATCGGTTCACCCAAACCGAGCTTGTAGAATTCATGCGTCTCCAGTTCCCACTGGTCGGTATCGGCCTTGTTGGCGATCAGCAGCGAGTTCTTTCCGCTACGACTCAGACGTCGAGCGATACCTTTTTCGGCCGGGTCAGAACCGACCTGGATGTCGACCAGAAACAACACCAGATCCGCTTCGTTCACCGCAAACTCCGTCTGGTCGTAGATAAGTTTCTCCATTAGGTTGTCGGAGTCGGCCACTATGCCGCCGGTATCGATGAGATAAAAACTCCGTCCGTTCCAGTCGCAGACGGCGTAATTGCGATCGCGGGTCACCCCCGGCTGTTCGTCTACCACGGCTATTTTACGGCGCAAAAACCGATTGAACAGGGATGACTTGCCGACGTTGGGGCGACCGATTATGGCGACAGTTGGAATCTTCACGAGTAAACCTCTTTGATCGTTTCGGCAATGTTGTAGCTGCCAACCACCACTGGTCGTTCGATAGCGTCCTCGAACTCGCGCAGGGTTACATCGTCAAGAAACAGGTTATCGGCATTAAGGCAATTGGGCGGTAAGACAATGGTATCGAAGTTCCGCACGAACGGTTTCACTGCGGCAATGATATCCCGCCCCATCAACAGGCCGGAGACCGTTACATTCTTGCCCCAGAAACGATTGGCCACCGGCTGTAGCGCTACTCGCAGATTGAACTCCCACAATAGGTAGGGCATTACCTGCTGGGTCAGGAACAGCCAGGCGGATTGACCGGTCACCAGCATGACTCGCTTCTTACTATGGATATTCCGAAGGGAACGACGACGGCGGTTGAAGCCGGTAATGATCTCCCGCGCCATACCGACACCGTTCTCGAACTGAGCTATCTCTTCATACGTGGTGAGCCTCGGAAACTCGCGATTTGCATTGACGTAGAACTCATCAGCCGCCCAGACAAAGCGAGTGCCGAGCGTTTTCAGAAATTGAGCTTGCCACATTTCGATAATACTCACAATCTGACCGGACTGTCGACGTGTATACGTTCGCAGGCGCGGCAATCGCTGACGGTAGCGCGTCAGCCCAACCGGTACGACGGCCAACGTGGCTACCTGAGGATAGAGGGTCGCCAGGTCTTGCACTGTTTTCTCAAGGTGTACGCCGTCGTTGATCCCGCGACATAACACTACCTGAGTGTGAAGCCGGATACCTGCGGCGGCCAGTTGCTTCAACTGCGGCAGGATTGGTCTTAGCTTGCGATTGCCGAGCATCTCACCACGCAACTGATCGTCGGTAGCGTGCACCGACACATAGAGCGGCGACAAACGCTGCTCGATGATGCGGGCGATATCATCATCGGAAACATTGGAAAGCGTTATGAAGTTGCCGTGCGTGAACGAGAGCCGGTAGTCCTCATCCTTGATGTACAGGGCGCGACGCATCCCTTTCGGTTGCTGGTGGACAAAGCAGAAAATGCACTTGCATTTGCATCGCTTGATTTTATCCTCTTCCCACTTCAGACCCAGGTCGCCGTGAAGGCCGTTCACCTCGAACTCAAACTCACGGCCACGAGTATCGGCGAACTTCAGCCGCACCTGCTCATCAGCGGAGCGGAACTGAAAATCTATCGAATCGATCACCTCACGTCCGTTCAGCAGCCGCAACGTGTAACCGGCACGTACGCGTCCAAACAGCGGAGACTCGGGGTCGACCTCACGAACCTTCATACCGTATTCCAACCATCAAAAAAAGCGGGCGATGGGGTTCGAACCCACGACGTCCAGCTTGGGAAGCTGGCATTCTACCACTGAATTACGCCCGCTGGTACTAATCAGCTACGGCAATTTACCGGGGAGCCACAGACTTGTCAACCGGCGATATCGTCTTTTCGGGCGGTGTCTTTCCTGCCGGTCAGTCTTACGATGATTATGGATATCTCGTACAATATGTAGACCGGGCCGGCCAGAAGGACTTGCGTGAAGATGTCGGGCGGTGTAATGATAGCGCCGGCAACGAGGATTATCACAATGGCGTAGCGGCGACCTTTGGCCAGGAGTGGCGCTGTGACGATCCCCAAACGGCCGAGGAAATAGGCCACCACCGGCAATTCGAACCCGGTGCCGAAGGCTACCATCAGCAATCCCGAAAAACTGATGTAGCTGCCGACTGTAATGATGGGATTGAGCAGTCCTTCGGAGAAGCCGATCAGGAACTCCAACGCTAACGGCAGCACCACCCAATAGCAAAACCCGGCGCCGACCAGGAACAGCAGCGTCGAGACAAACACCAGAGGTAACACCGCCGCTTTTTCCTGCTGGTATAGTCCCGGTGCAACGAACGACCAGAACTGATAGAACATAATCGGCAAAGCAGCCAGGAACCCCGTTATCAGGGATACTTTCATGTAGGCGTAGAATGATCCCGTGACCTCGGTGAAGTGCAACTCGGTATCGCCCAGAGGCAGGACCAGAAAATCAAACAGTTCATTGCGGAAATAGAAAGCCGCACCGGCCAGGAGCACAACGGATACAATCGACTTCAACAGTCGCCAGCGAAGCTCCTCCAGATGATCCAGAAACGGCATACCGGATGATCCGGTGTCCTTCTCCTCACGGTTCTGATCTTGATCCGGTCGGTCCGTCATAGCTGATAAGGTTCGTTATTGAACGGTGAAATGTCAATCGGAATGTTGCTTCAACATACCTACGGAACACACCCCGGCCTTCGGCCACTTCTTCTCAATAGGGGAAGGAGATTCACGGGGCGCGAAGCGCGAAGAACAGGCGTGCCTGTCACCCTGAGCGCAGTCGAAGGGTGTTACCGCTTGCCCGTGCGCCGCGTTGTGTTGTTGTGGTGGCTGAGTCTTCAGACTCAGCCACTAAACCCGCTGAATCTGAAGATTCAGCGGGCACAAGTATACAGTGGATGGCAGATGTGGACATCTGCCGCCGCGGAACACACCCCGGCCTTCGGCCACCCCTCTCAAGAGGGGAAGGAGACGCGCATAGCGCGAGAAACACGGCTCGTCTGTGTCACCCTGAGCGCAGTCGAAGGGCGACATCGCTACGCGCGAAGCGCGAAGAACAGGCTTGCCTGTCACCCTGAGCGGAGTCGAAGGGTGTGTGCAATCTTGTAGGTCAGGTTCCTTGGAACCTGACGCATATCGTCAGGATCACAATCCGCCGCGGCGGACTGACCTACG
>DAOVOW010000075.1 GCA_030629485.1 bacterium | reverse complement strand
TTGCTGGGGTAGTTCAGTTGGTTAGAACGCCTGATTGTGGATCAGGAGGTCGGCGGTTCAAGTCCGCCCCCCAGTATACTCATGACCCCGGATTACACTGAGGTTCGCCGCAGCACAGCAAACTACGGACACGCCGCCGGTTCGGGACCTCCAATGAACATGTAATCGACGAGGCGCACAAGGTCACTTATGTCGATAGGTGAACCCACTCCACTGCCATCGACATCAGCCTCCTCCATACACTCAGGAGCAGGACCTTCCGTGAACATGTAATCAACTAACCAAACGAGGTCAGCGATATCAATGGCGTCGCCCGGATCGTAATCGATGTTCCCTCTGATCGGAGGCATGCAGCAGGCGTCATAGCCGACAGTGAAGCAAAGAGGACCATCCCACACGGGATACCGATATCCGACACCGGCTCCACCGTCCCACTTCCATACCCCTGAAGGTGGATACCAACAGGAGTCGAGGCAGATCGTGCGACCGGTATAGATGCTGTCTACGGGACCAATAGTGATGGAGAAAGCAGTATCGTCAAAAGCTCCCGGAATGCCTACCTCCGGTGGAATGCCGGTAGCCACACCGCCGAAGCCAACAGTGTCGGCACCTACGCCATCGACATTTGTCTCAACCGGAAAGAAGAACATGAAGTTGTTCGTCCAGTCGAGACTTCCCAACGTGTCCGGAATCGTGGTGGACCAGGTTGCACTGTCGGGAGAGTATATGCGAAAGCCGTTGGTAACGCCTTTGAAATCGTTGGGGTCATTGTTGGTCAGCCGGAGGTAAAAGGTGACTTCTCTCAAGGCGCCGATGGTGGTGTCATCGATCAGTCCCGTCACGGCATCCAGTGAGATTGCTACACTCCCACCGCCGGAGTAATTGACGCTTCCAGCCACAGTGCGGGTCTCATAGTCAAACTCCTCGGTGAAAAACATAGGCGAGTACGAAGTGTTCTGGTCCAAATCGATCGTGGTCGACTGACCCGGTTGGGCCGTCCCGGACACCTCGAAATATACCTTCAGGATCGGTCCGGCGCCGGGCTCGAGGTCTGCTACACTTCCGGAAGTAGAACTCTGAAGTGCGAATGTCGCTTTCCGGCCGTTGGGGTTATACTGAATCAGCGCCTGTTCCTCGAAGTAATCGGTGCGGCAGCCCTCTGTTGAGAAGCTGTCGTAAGATAACTCAAGGTCTCCCTGGTCATACATCACCGGCACCCAAATCATGTTTACCGGGACCGTATTTCGACCGTAGATAGTCACCATGGCCGTGGCGCCCGCAGTGACATCGACATTGTCGGCGATCATGGAATCGGCCAGCGCCGTTACGTAATCGACTTTGGTGCGGCTACGAATATCCCCACCCGCATCTATCTGGAGTGTAACATCGTAACCCCCCGGCAGGCTGTAGATATGACTGGGCGACTGCACCCAGGCCGAATCACCGTCTCCGAAATCCCAGGTCCAGGTATCCACCGCGAGATCTGAGGAACCTACGAAATTCACCTCAAACGGCGCCCAACCGAGTGTGGAGTCGGCATCGAACAGCACTGCCTTGTCTGGATAGATATCGATAAGCATGTGTTCGACCATCGGGTCGCAGCCTTCCCACGGGCAGTAGAGACTGTCCACCGCGTACCATGTGTTGTGGCCTTCAGCCCAACCGTAGTTCATATGGTACTGCATCGAACCGCCGCTGGTGCTATACCCGTCGCAGACGATTGCATGGCCGGAAATCACGTAGTGTATGGGCCGGTTCTGATCGATTTGGTCCCTGATGATATCGAACCAGGAAGCGGCGTGATAGTCACTGCGATAGATCTCTGTTATGTCCCAGGAGTACCCGAAATATGTCGGCATGTGAGTTAGCATTATGCTCGGCCATGCACCGGAACCGCCGGCGCCATAGCCCATCTCGCAGGCAACGCCCACTTCATAGTTGAGCTCCGCCAGGGCCGCCGAATCCTCCGGGTCGCAGCCGAAGAAACAGGCGTCGATAATGTGGTCCCAGTCATACGGGTCAGAGAAGTCTGCTGTCAGGTAGCGACCGGGGACGGGGCCGTCGCCATACCAGTAATAGGTGTGGCTGCCGTCTCCTGCCGGTGGCCATTGGTGGTACGCCATAATCTGGGCATAGGCTGTCGCCACACAGCCGGCTACGCATCGAGCGCCGTCACCCATGGGACAATAGTCATTGTAAGGGGAGCCCTGGTGCCAGGCTGTAGTCAAGAGGGGCCCCACGACATCCATCGGTGACCGCGCACTGTTCTTTAGGAACTTGTCAAACTCCTCCGGGCTTGCTGCGTACCTGTCCCATCGCTCTCTATTACCCCGACCAAGCAGGACATCTCCCTGCGCCGGTTGGGTAGCGTCGAGACTGCCGTAGATTTCCTCATAGAGCCGCAGACGGTTCGTGAGAACGTCTTTCAGGAGTTGTGTGAAGCCGCCGGTATCATTGACATTCAAGTTGGATTCGGTTGAGTAGGCCTTAATCGACGGGAGTTCCTTGAGAACAGGGACCACAACGTAACCGGTGGGGGCGATAGCAAAACAGCGAGCGAGAACTTGACCGTCATGAACAAGCTCCTCGGCTTTCAGGATGTCTGGGTTGGTTTCGCCGGACCAGTCACCGTTGTCGTATACTACTTGGGACAGCCAGTTGCGGCAAACCAGTTCCATTTCTTCAGAAGTGGCGATCGACGCCGTTAGCGCCGGAGCCAACGTTAGAACAAGCAGAATGCAAGCACTGACCCAGACCGTGATCGAGAGCAACATCGCCATCTTGCGATGAGGTCGAGTGTTTTCTCCGTCGTGTTTGGCGATGCTGAAGTTCGTCCCGGGGTCGGTTTGCTGTTTCAGAAGCTGCATAATCTGTCCTCGCCTTAATCATCGGCATTTCCGCCGGTATGTAAATCCGTGGCTGCGCCAAGAGTACCAGCGTTTTGCGCAGTATACACAAGAGTCTTCCACCATCCCCCAATTGTGGATTTACCCTGCTACCTCAAAAATAAGCAATAATAGCTAAATTGTCAATGTGCATGAGTATATCGACTGGTGGCGTAAACGCCGAACCCGGCTGGGTGGCATGGTCAAACTTGTTTGCCCATGGACAGTCGGCAGGTTTGAAGACAAACCTGCCACTATTGGCGGGTTCGAAGACGGACCCGCCCTGCGAAACTACAGCTAACCTCTATGGACCAAAGCAGGAGTCGCTCCATTTACCGAAATCTATCTCCGGGAATCCAAACACCACCGGGGTGCAGGCTCCCCAAGTCAACTCGGAACGTACACAATCATGAATCGAACCCTGGACAAGGCCCTCTCCAACAGTCCAGCCAAGGTTGGGGTTCTTGCCGTCGCCAACTGTCAGGTGGCTTGTGTCCGACCACTGGGGATGAAGATAATCATCACGCGCGGATGAATTATCAGGTCTGAATACAAACAGTACCGTTACCGGATCGCGAGGGCAGTTGTTGGCGTCCGGGTCAACATCATGGAGCGATAGAATCTCTGCAGTTCCTTCTAGATCGACGTAAGGACCACACCGCCCAACGACGATATCATCATTTGAGCAATCAGGCGCCACCGTTAGAAGGGCGCCGACCAGCAGTAACGCGACAAGTCTCGGCATAGGTTAGTAAAGTTGGGCTTCAAGTGCCTTTACCTATTATAGTTGGCAGGGTAAGCTATGTCAAGGTCGGGAAACCGGCTTGTGTGGTACGTTCAGAATCTCGCTTTCTTTTCCCTGTCCTGGGATTCATCCAGGGTACTTCGGGTTCCCTTCGCCGTCGTAGCGTGCCCGACAATTGATGCATGTATGATAATGTGCGATAATACACTACGCCCTTTATTGCAACTAATACATTTGTGTTGAGTCACAGGGGCTGCCAGCATAATGATGTCCCCATGTTGTGGCGGGGCGACCTTCAGATCGTCCTCCAAACAGAAAGGAGGCCGGCAAGGGCCGACCTCCATCAAACACAGAAACTTCTCGTGTTTCGGTCAGTGACCTGGAGATACTCTACCAGGACCGACGGCTTTTGTCGCGGCCGTCGCGGCCGCCACGGCCACCACCACCGCCGCCACCACGATCGGTGCGCGGGCGCGCTTCGTTGACATTCAACGTACGGCCATTCAGATCCTGACCGTTCACCCCGCTGATAGCAGCCATGGCCGCGTCTTGATCGGACATCTCCACGAAGGCAAATCCTCTTGACTCACCGGTGTACTTGTCCTTGATGATGTTGACGCTTGAAACTTCGCCGAAGCCCTCAAAGGCTTGGCGCAACTGATCGTCTGTCGTGTCAAACGACAGGTTGCCGATGTAGATGTTCATTCTACCTTCCAGTCTCGTCTTTCCCAGCGGCACAACTAACTTTCGGAGGATTCGTGTCTACTGAGATAGACCCATTAATGTGCACCATTGCACCTCAGTCTCCACATTCAGCTTTATCAGAGATTTGATTGAAAAAAACAAAGCCTCGACAAGAGCATCGACGGAAACTATTTCTAACTACTTAAGTATATCGGTTTGATTTCGCAATGTCTACAGAAAAATGCAATTAGTTTTGTTCCTCGCGTCGTCCCGGTTTGGGTGCCGAGTGGTCCGGAGTTTTCTGAAATTGCCATGATTGTCGTCATGGCGAGTCCGAGCAAAAGGATTGCAGTGTCTCTGCACGCCGCTTAAATCAAAACGGCCGCCCCTCACATCGAGAGGCGACCACAGCCGAGGGATCGCGACATCACCACGGTTGTTATTTGAGCAGTACCATCTTCCGTGTCACTATCGACGCGTCGGTTTGGAGGCGGTACAAGTACACTCCGCTGGCAACGTTACTGCCGTCGAATTCGACAGCGTGGTCGCCGGCCTCCAGACGTTGATCGGTCAGGGTGGTTACCAGTTGCCCCATGATATTATAGACCGACAGCTTCACGTGCGATGCGGCCGGCAGACTGAATCGGATCTCAGTCGATGGGTTGAACGGGTTGGGGTAATTCTGTACGCCGCTCACCGAGTCGGTCTCATAAATATGCAGCATAACCGTCAACAGAACCGGCTGACTGACGCCGGAGACGTCCATGACGACGGTATCGCCATACCAACCGGGGGCCAGCCCGGACGGGTCAACCCAGACGATGATCGAATCGTTGGTTAATCCGGCTGAGTCTGGCAGGGTCATAAAGCTGGTCAGGCCGCCAAGGACAAAGCCGTGCCAGACCGCGGGCATGTTGCTGCTGAAGAGTATTGCCGTATCGATCAGCAAAGCGGTGCTGCCGAAAGGTGCCTGGAAGTTTAACGGGTCAGGGAGAACCCAGGCGCTGTCGGAGGGCGGTGTTATCACTGTATCGATAACCAGAAACACGTTCAGATATCCCGGCTGGCTGATTCCGTCGACGAAGTACATGGCCAGTCCCCCGTACACGCCGGCTGGCAGCCCGCTCGGGTCGACGGTGACACCGACGCTGTCGTTGGTCACTCCGGCCGTGTCGATCAGTGAGAGGAAGAAAGACGAAGTGTCCTTGATCGCCGTATAGCCTGCCGGGCCGTTGAGTGAACTCAGCCACGAATACCCCGTTTGAACCACTTCGCTGCCCTCATCGGCGTAAAAGACCAGCGTGTCGGGCGTGAGCATAACACTGTCATCATCAACCGGACCGGAGGTGACGGTGAGATGTACGTGCAGGAATGCGTCGTCCGAAATGTCCTCCGCTATGTACCACACTATCTCCGAGTAATTGCCGGCCGGTAGTCCGCTGGGATCCACGATCACTCCGACCGTGTCCTGGGTCAAACCGGTGGTTTCAACCAGGCTCAGCCATATTTGGGTCGTATCGATGAAGGCGGTATAGGTCTTGGGACTATATTTCGACCACAGCATGGAGTAGCCGTATCGCAGGGTGGTGCTGCCCTCGGGAATCGTGAACTGAAGACTATCCGGTATCAGCCAGAGACTGTCACTGTTGGGTTCGTAGACCTGTAGATACAGGATGGCCAACTTCGGACTGTTGTCGACGCTATCGACGGTGATCAACAGCGTGTCGGTGTAGATGCCGGGTGACGTGAAGTTACGGCTGACGACTTCGAAGACGAGCGTATCACCGCTCATGCCTTCGGTGATGGGGAGCACAGTGAAATCCGGATAGTCCAATACACTTACACTGAAATGCTGCGGAGCGTTGTTTGAGCCTACGAACACCGTGCCATACTGCAGGTAGTTGACCCCGCCCGGTGCATAGAATGCCTGATACATTGGATAGACCCAACAGGTATCGCCGGTGGGACCTACATCGCCGACCTGTAGGTAAACGACCGCATACTTCGGGCTGTTGTCGCAACCTTCGACGCTAATCTCCAGGGTGTCCGTGTATATACCGGCCGGCATTGTGCTGTCGCTGAACACTTCGAACATCAGAGAGTCATTCGTCTGCCCGGTCGGGTTCGGTAGCGAGATGAAATCCGCAACGCCGACCACGCTCACGCTGTAAGTGGCCGGGGCATTGGAGGAACTAATGAAGACCGTTCCGTACTGGAGTGAGTCGACACCCTCGGGTGCATACAATGCCTGGAACCCCGGATAGACCCAACAGGTGTCTGGCGGGAGGGTGTCGGCGATCCCAAGATAGATCGGGATCACAACCGGATCGGGAACGCCGTCAACGTAGTATACCACGGTGTCGATGTATATTCCCGGTCCAGCCATCCAACTGGGATTGGCCACGATCTGCACGCTGTCATCGGTCGTTCCCCAGGGATCATAAATCGATGTGAACTGATCACCTCCCGCAAGCACCTGACCCAGGAAATCGGACGGTGCGTTTGTCGACTGCAAATAGACCCACTGAGACATCGCTGGTTCCTGGTTTGAGGCAGCATCGAACAGAAGATGGTCAGGTGTGGCCCAGGCGACTACCGATGAATCGTATGGTAGAATGTTGGCGCAGACAGTCAACACGGCCGGTTCCGGTGCCTCGGTGACGTGAAACAGGACGATGTTATAATAGGTGCCGACCGTCAACTCGGAGTGATCTACTTGAACAAAGATCGAATCGTTGGTCACCCCGAGGCTGTCCGGGAGGAAAGAAAATACGTTCCCGTCATCGACGATTTCCGCGTAGTAATCGGCCGGCGCGTTCGACGAATACAGAAAGGTTATTTCTGATGGTGGCGTAAACGGTATCAAACCTTCATAGAGTTCGAAAAACAGAGTGTCTGGCGCCACGGTAGCCGTAGCCAGGTTGGTGATCTCTTCCAGCGAAGCCGTCGGATTGATCAGGCCGCCGCCGATAAGACCAGTGAATTCAGGGTTGACAGCGTCGATGTTGGTAGCCGTTTGGGTGATGGCATATCGGAGGACGGTACCATTGGCTGCGGGGGAGACCTCTCTGAGCAATGCTACCTGTCCCGTTACAAACGGCGCGGCGAAACTGCTGCCGCTCCACCAGGCATAATAGCCGTCCTGATAGGTCGAGTAGACGTTGACGCCGGGCGCACAGACGTCGATATGAGCGCCGAAACTGGAGAAATCCGCCAGTGCCATAACCGAGTCGATGGCCGCCACCGCCATAACGTTATCATACCAGGCGGGGTAGATATCAGCGTCACTGCTCTCATTGCCCGCCGCTGCAACCACCGTTACACCCTGACTCTCGGCGTAGTCGATGGCTTCTTTCACGGCCAGGTGCTCCAGCATCAGCACCAGACTCAGGTTGATGATTTGACAGCTGTCGTCGACGGCCCGTTCGATGGCGCGGGCGAGAGTAAAGCCGTCACCTGTGCCGCTTGGATCGAAAACGCGGTAGGGTCTGATCTGAGCATCAGGCGCGGTCAGATGCACCACCCCGGCCACAAAAGTGCCGTGCCCGCTGGCCGTGCCGCCTGGCTCGTCGAAGGCGTCCTCATCCTCGTCCACGAAATCGTAACCGGACAGGACAGCGCCGGCGAGGACATCGTATGTGGCGTCAACACCGCCGTCGATGACACCAACCGTGATCCCATAGCCGGTCGCCAATTGGTGACTGGTGGCCAGGTCCAGCATTAGGGCCGGATACTGCTCCAAATAACTGCCAACATCCTGTTC
>DAOVOW010000168.1 GCA_030629485.1 bacterium | reverse complement strand
GTGGTCAATGCCGGAGAGAACCTGGGTGATGGTTTTGGCCGTGTGCTCGACCACCGATACCAGTTTCGAGTACGGCATCCGGGTAGGACCGATGATACCGATGGCGCCGGTGATCTTACCTACACGGTACGAGGATGTTACTAACGAACAGTTCATGATGTCGGCGTACCTGTTTTCGCTGCCGATCACGATGACTAAACCGGCCTCGTGAGCGTCGCTGAGGAAGTCACTGAGAAGCTTGCCGTCCTCGAGGATTCTAACCAGTTCTGAGATCTTCTCTATATCGGAGAATTCCGGTTGCCTGAGCAGGTGGTCGGCGCCGGCTACGCGAATCCCGTCGGGAGCGATATCAGTCCAAATTCTGTCTTTGGAATCCAAAAGGAGCTTCACCAGCCGTCCGCCTGAGGAAACATCGGCCAGGCGGGCGGCTATTGTCCGACGGATTTCGCCCAACGACAGGCCGGTCAGACGTTCGTTCAGCACCGCCTCAACCTCGCGCAGAGAACTCTCCGAAATGGCCGCCTCAATTTCAATGATCACCGTCTTGGCCAGACCGGCCTGGACCACAACTATCACCATGATACGTTCATCAGAGATCGGAATCAACTCCAGCCGTTTCAGAATCCCCTCCTCAAACCGGGGAGCTATCGAAATCCCTAACTCGTGCGTGATCTCCCCGAGCACCTTACACGTCTGCCCCAGAATCGCATCAACGTCCCTGCCCTCGCTGAGCACAGCATCACGGATGGCCTTTTTCTCCGTCTGGGTCAACCGGTCTGGCTTGAGCAGAAAGTCGACATAAACACGGTAGCCCAGGTCAGTCGGAATCCGCCCCGCTGAGGTATGTGGCTGCTCCACCAATCCCAACTCTTCAAGGTCTTGCAGCGTATTGCGGATGGTGGCCGATGACAACCCCATCCGGAACCGATTGGCGATAACGCGCGAACCAACCGGGTCGGCGGAACTGATGTAATGAGTTATCAGGTTGTAAAGAACCTGCTTCTCGCGTTCACTTAAGTTCTCAAATGCCATATACTTACCATTTCTAACAGATACTGACTGCCATAGTGGCAGCCACCGTGTCAGACTGCTAACAAGGTACCTCCAAAGTTAGTCCAAGTCAAGGATAAATGATGTTCTGAATGGGCAAAAGGGCTGGCGGACCGGCGGCACTGAAAAGAAACACCACCGGGTGGGGCATCGGCGTAACAGGACTACGACCCTTTCGACAGATGCTCTTCAGCGACGCGTCGGGCGGCAGCCTCAGTAGTGATGCCTTCCTTCTCGGCCAACTTAAAGACCTGTCGCAAACCGCCAAGGATACTGTGGACCACCTGTCTTACCGCTTCTCCCCGCGACCAACCGAGAGCCTCTATCCCGGTAATGGCCATCGCTCCGCCCACGTTGATCACATAGTCGGGTGCGTAGAGAATCCCTCTGGTCCGAAGGCGCTCGGCATCTTCCGGACCGGCCAGTTGTGTATTGGCGCCTCCGGCTACGGCTCGGCATTTAAGTTGTGAAATCGTGTCGCCGCTCAGCACACCACCCAGAGCACACGGAGAGAAAATATCACACTCCGTTGAGTAGACTGTCTCAGCGGGGACAAACTGAAACCCAAGTTCGTCCCGAAAGCGGCGGACGAGTTGTTCGTCGACCTCACTGAACAGAACCTCGGCTCCCGCTGTGCGCAGGTGCTCGATCAATGATTCTCCAACGCCGCCCACTCCCTGTACCAAAACCCGCCGTCCCTCTAAGGATGGATCCCCGAAAAGTCGCTCGCACACCACCTGGATACCGGTAAACACACCCATCGCCGTTGCTGGTCCGGACGACCCGGCGCCGCCGGCGGACGGCGTGCGGCTGTGAATGTAAGGAGCACCGGTTTGGGCGATGATGTCCATATCTGACGATGACGTCCCTACATCCGGCCCGGTGTAGAAGAGGCCACCAAGCTGCTGAATCAGCTTGCCATAACGTCGCAACAGATCGGTGCGAGTCTGCGGGTCGAAATCGTCAGGAATAGCAACGACCGCCTTGCCACCTCCCCTGGGGAATTCAGGCACGGCAAACTTGTATGTCATACCGGCGGCGAGCTTGAGTGCATCGCTAATGGCTACCTCCGGACTGGGATAGCGCATCATCCGCGTGCCGCCAGTCGCCGGACCAAGCCGGGTAGAATGAATAGCGATGAATATCCAGGCTCCGGTGGGTCGATCGTAGCGAACGACGACAGTCTCACCGTCCCAATCTTTCAGCAGTTGTTCCATCACCATTCGTCTCCTTTGTCCGGCTTACGGGAGTCTATGTAGATGACGCTGCTCTGTCAATTAGTAAGATGAACTCGAGGTTGTGTGAATCCACAGTTGTCATCTTTCGACTCCGCTCGGATGACGTTTGCGATGTCGAAACCACAGGGGTTTCAGTCTGCAAGAACTAAGACGATTATTGCACGCGCATACCGATGCGCTCGAGATCGCGGCTCCAGTGGATGCGTACCGCCCGGCCGAGGATATGATCTCTCGGCACCGGACCAAACCAACGTGAATCGTATGAGTTGTCGCGATTGTCACCGAGCATAAAGTAGTTGCTGTCGGGCACCACAAACGGGCCGAAGTTGTCCAGTTCGGAGTGAAAGTCCGTCTCGGCGACAGTAGGTTCAACGGTTTCATCCTGTCTCGGTCTTGTATACTGGACAGTTTTTGGTTCGGATGCTTCTTTGCCATTGAGGAACAATACTCTGTCCCTGAATTCAACTGTGTCACCGGGACCCGCCGCGCACCTTTTGATGTACCTCGTGGTGCGATCTTGGGGGAAAAGGAACACTACCACATCGTTTACAGCGGGACCGCTGTTACTGTAGGCCTTCATGTCGGCAATGAGGTAGTCACTTTCAAGCAGAGCCGCTTCCATGCTCTTGCTGGGTAGCTTAAACGCTTGGTAACCAAGGTGAGTCAAAACCTGTCCCCAAATGAATTCACCGGCAATCGTGACGAGAAGGTAGATATACCAGCGATTGAATGCTCGGCGAGCAAATCCGTGTCTCAGCAACCGGGCGGTTCTGGCGGCATCGACAATCATCCATAGCCACCAGAGTACCAAGACAATCACCGGCAGCAGCCAGTTGATCGGTCTGGAATCGAGGCTCACGAAAGTCCAAACGCCCAGCATTAATAGGATGAGACTACCAACATTGAACGCCGCAGCCCTCAGTGCTTTGCCACAATATAGCTGGCCCAGTCCAGGCCAGAGTAGCGTTAGTAGAACCGCAAGCCACGGTCGACGTCGAGTATGCATCACAAGCTCCTTTTTTATGTTCACATAGTCGCCCATCGTGCGAATGAGGCCGACCAGCGACTTAATATACGCTGTTTGCAGGAAGTTATTCAACTACTATCGTGCATTGGAATCGGAATTGAGGATGGGTGTCCCTTCCCCTTGCGCGGTGCTGGCATCAGACCAGTTTTATCGTTGACAGCCTGTGCGCGGTACAGTATTCTGACGGCAACAGACAATCCGCAAATAGTGACGACCAGAACCTTACAAGAGGACGTTGAAAGAGGCTGCAATTGTCAGTGCGAATCGCGCACCGGAAGGAGCCACCTATAGCTTCGCTATGACCGGAATAACACACCTTCAATAACCTGAAAGTCAGGTCTTCATCATCCGGCTGCGCGGCGCTCAGCACAGGACATCCGATTATGATAGATTACGTTGATTCACCGCATGGCATCACTGCGGAGCAACTCGCCGGTTTTTTCGTGGGTTGGCCGAACCCGCCATCGCCTGAGACGCACTTGAGACTGCTGCATGAAAGCGATCATGTGGTGCTGGCCATCGACACCGAGAATGGCTCCGTAGTCGGTTTCATCACCGCGATATCCGACGGTGTATTATGCGCTTATCTACCCCTGTTGGAAGTATTACCTGAATGTCAGAAACAAGGGGTAGGCAGCGAATTGATGCGAAGGATGATGGCGAAACTCGATGGCTTGTACATGATTGACCTGGTGCGAGCCGAAAACCTGGGCCCATTCTACGAACGGTTCGGCCTGATACCGGCTGACGCCATGGTGATCCGCAACTTTGCAAGACAGTCGGGGCGCTAATAATCCTGGGAGTTCTCAGGTAGTAATTCTACGCTCGCCGCACGTAGAATTTGTAAAGCACCAGCCGGGTCAGTGCCAGTACCGGCACCATGACGATCATGAAAACCGGCACTCGATTCTGCAGCAATTCCCAACCAATGATCCCCAGCCAGACGACGCCGATGACAAAGATCAGGATGCGATTGGCCTTCAGCCAGCAGATCCGTTGGTGTTCATCCATGCGCATGAAATCCATCTCGGTTCTCATACCAATCCTCCTATTCCTCCAGTTCAAACAGTTCGTCCGGACGCATACCAAGCACTCGGGATATGCGGAAAGCCAGCAGCGCTGATGGTACGTACTGGTTCTTCTCGATGGCCAGGATTGTCTGCCTTCGCACGTCGACCTTCTCGGCCAACTGTTGCTGGGTCAGATCCAGTCTGGCGCGATGTTGCTTAATATGGTTCTTAAGCTTCATTTTACTGCCGAATGTCACTCACAACTAACAAAATGTACGGTAGAGCGCACATTCTGTCAAGCGTTTTCTCCGGACGTATGGACAGGTTACGCGTTGGCTGCGATACTCCTTTACAAAGGAGACGGCATATCATATATTTGACGTTCCTGTGGCGGCCAGCGGACTTTTTTATAGTGTTGGCTGACAAGGGGTTAATGTCCGCTTCCGAATGTGGTCGGACTTCGCAGTTATTCGACTTACCGGTGGCGGCAGAAAACTGGACTGAGACAAAGCATGTATCGGATTGAAACCAAGATTGACACATCGTCGGAAACGTACAAACAAAACCTCAAACTGAACAAGGCTCAGCACCGCCAGTTCAAAGAACGGCTGGAGCAGGTCAAACTGGGCGGCTCGGAAAAGGCGCGCAAACGTCACACCGATCGCAAGAAGTTTCTGCCACGGGATCGATTGGCTAAGCTGCTGGATCGTAACACGCCCTTCCTCGAATTGAGTTCGCTGGCGGCGTACGACATGTATGACAACGATGCGCCGTGCGCCGGGATCATTACCGGGATCGGCACCGTTCATCGCAAGGAAGTGATGGTCGTGGTCAACGACGCCACCGTCAAGGGCGGCACCTACTACCCGATGACGGTGCTCAAACATGCCCGGGCTCAGGAGATTGCGCAGACGAACCGCCTGCCTTCGATCTACCTGGTAGACTCGGGTGGCATCTTTCTGCCGAAACAGTCGGGCGTCTTTCCTGACAAAGATCACTTCGGACGGATCTTTTACAACCAGGCCCGGATGTCGGCGCTGGGTCTGCC
>DAOVOW010000032.1 GCA_030629485.1 bacterium | reverse complement strand
GTTTTTCTCACCTGGCCAAACTCCCACCGCCCAAGTTGGAGACGGTCGATCTCACGGATCTCCTGCAATCGATCGCTGCTCTCTATCGTGATCGCATGGATAGCTATCGCTTTGATGTCGAGTTGCCGGACCACGCCGTAACAGCCAAACTGGACGTTACCTATTTTCGAGAGGCCTTGCACAATTTGTTACAAAATGCCGCCGATGCATCATCCCAGGGTGACCTGGTTCGTCTGGCTCTCATCGCATGTGAGGACCGAATCGACATCATCGTGGAAGATCATGGCGCCGGCATGTCGTCCGAGACGATTTCTTCGGCCAGAATACCGTACTTCACGACCAAGAAAAAAGGAAAGGGATTGGGACTGGCAATCGTAGAGAAAGTCGTAACTGAAAGTGGCGGCCGACTCACTATCGACTCGAAGGAAGGGTCGGGCACGGAAATCACTATCACGCTGCAGCGGGAGAACGAATCGGATGCAGAATAGAATCCTGATAATCGATGATGAACCCAACATCACCAGTTCCTTTGCTTCGCTGTTGACCGACGAAGGACACCTCGCCGAAAGCGCATCCGACGCTGAGATCGGGCTGAAGCGGATCGAGCGGAACAGGTACGATCTGGTTCTGCTTGATCTTAACCTGCCGGGCCTGTCCGGCATCGAGTTTCTAAAACGGATCAAGGGGGATGCTACCCCGCCGATGGTTCTGGTGATTTCAGGACAATCTGAAATCGGAATTGCTCTGGAAGCCATGAAGCTCGGCGCCGTCGATTACCTGGAGAAGCCGGTGGCGCCGGAACGACTGATCTCATCGGTGCGCGCCGCCTTGATGCTACTGCAAGCCGAACGGCAACGTTCGATCATGGCTGACGAAGTGGATGCCGGTTCGCAGATGATTGGACAGTCGGCGGCCATGAAACAACTTTCGAGTGTCATCAGCCAGGCCGCGCCGACCGACGTCACCGTTCTGATCGAAGGTGAAAATGGCACCGGCAAGGAACTGGTGGCCACTCGCATCTATCTTGAGAGTCGTCGCCGCGATCGACCGTTTGTCAAAGTCAATTGCCCCGGCATCCCGGAAACACTTTTCGAGTCGGAGTTGTTCGGGCATCGCAAGGGTGCTTTCACCGGCGCCGTCAAGGACTACCCCGGCAAATTCGTCATGGCTGACGGCGGCACCATTTTCCTCGACGAGATAGGTGATCTCCCCCGGTCGTGTCAGGCCAAACTGCTGCGCGTGCTGGAGACGGGTGAGGTGGAAACATTAGGCGCCACCGATCGCCACCTGGTCGATGTCCGCGTGATCGCCGCCACCAATCGTAACCTGTCCGAACTGATCGCTCAGGCGCAGTTTCGTGAGGACCTCTTCTACCGCCTTTCGGTGTTTCAGATCAAGGTGCCGCCACTACGTGAACGAACGGACGATATTCCGCTGTTGGTGGGAGAGTTCTTGCGACGGTTCGATCCATCGTCGCAAACCACGCTCTCCGGCGACGCCCTGGCCTACCTGACCACTCTCGATTACCCGGGGAACGTGCGGCAACTGAAGAACATCATCGAACGCCTCACCATCATCGCCCATGGTCGTACTATCAGTCTCGAAGAGTTGACTTCTCAACCCGGCTCGGGAACGGCTCCTGCCCCGGCGCCGAACGCTGCCTCACTGGCCGAGCAACTTCGCACCTTTGAGAAGAGTCTACTTCAGACTACGCTGCAGAGATGCAAAGGGAATATCTCTGAGGCTGCGCGCCTGCTTGAGGTTGATCGATCCAATCTCTCCAGGAAGATAAAGGAGTTTGGCCTGAAGGATAAATGAACGAGAGACCCACCTGTCGTTCCTCTTTAGGTGGGTTACCGAGCAATCTTGTGGGCGGCAGACGTCCTCGTCTGCCCTAAGCTCTCGCGGCGCATACTGGAAGCCACCACGTGGACCCACACAAAAGTTGCTTCAATGCACCATTTTGTTCTTGACAAAGTTTGGGGTAAATGCGTCTTTTGGAATAAGGATAGGGAAACTCTGACTAAGGAGATTGATATGAGTCAATCAAGGAGGGTGCAATGCCTGGGCGTGTTGCTGGTAGCGTGTGTGGCATATTGTCTGGCGTTGGGCGGCTGCGCCGATTCGCCGGTAGAGCCGACGACGACGGAACCAACCGATTACATTGCCTACTTCGCGGACCTAAACAGCGACAACTGGGTTTTCGGCTATCACATTTTGTCGGAGCAAGTGGATTCCTTCCAGGTACCTGCTCTGCCGGAATTTGGGATGGCTATCTCACCTGACGGAAATGCTCTGTATCTTGCTATGAGGGATTCGACGGTGGTAGTGGACATCGAGAACCCACAGGGTTTCATCGTGCTAAACATGGGAGCACGGGGTGGTGTCGCTGTTTCACCCGACAATGAGCATGTTGCTCTGCTGGGAGACGATCTGTATATTCTAAATACCGCCGACTACTCAGTGTTTTATCATGATACGAACCAGATATACAAGGGCGTATTCTCGTCCAATGGATCAGCGTTTTACGCAGTCGGTAGTACTAACGATGGGGAGATCGATCAACGATCTTACGTTTACCAACTCTCAATGGACCAAGCGGCGGAGGCTTCCTACACCGAAATGCCGTACCGTCGATTGAACAAGATAATGCCTTCGGATGATGAACAGACTTGGTTTCTTTCTCAGTCCGGATTCGGTACGAGTGCCGTAGACGTTTATCGCGTCCCCGCTGACTCCATTATTTATTCCATGAGGATTCATCCTCAGTCCAGCGTTGACTTCGAGCGATCAGTGGATGGCCGGTATGTGTTCTTCACATACCCTTGCCCATGGTCGGATAATATCGGCGTGTGCGACCCGCCAGGGCGGATAGTGGTATTCGATGTGTCCGCCGGCATCGTAGCCGAGACAATTGTAATACCTGATGCCGACACCTTGGATCCATTCATATCCGGACTGAACGTGGGGCCGCTTTCCGCAACGCCGGATGGTCTCTGGTTGATTGGCGCGGCCGGGAATTGGATTATTCGGGTCGATGTAGTCAATATGGTAGTTGTTGACAAGGTCCTAATTGAAAACGCGACTTTGTTATTTGAGATTGTATGCCAAACTAGTTTGTAGGGGGCTAATAATGTTTGTATTAAGAGTGATCGTAGCTGGGATCGTGGTTATGGGTCTGTGCGCCCAGACAAGCGCTGAACAACCATTCTTTCAGTCCGTTAGTGGACCGCAACCGATTTCGATGGATACGTCCAAAGTCCTAGTCAAGTTCGATCCAGATGTTCTGCCGGAGACAGAGGATGACATCCTCAACTCAATCGGTAGAGTGGTCGCGAGGCTTGAGTCTGACCTGACCATAGATGGCTTCGTTGTTTGCTCACTTTCAACGGGCGTAGGGTATTCTACATTTCTTGATTCTCTGGATTCGGTGGACGGACTTTATCTCGTCGAACCTTTCTATTTGGATTGGAACGACATGCCACTGCTGTTTGGCGAAACCTTCTGTTTGGACTTTGACGATTCAATGTCAGCCGGGGCCATTGACAGCATCGCCTTGTCGTTCAATGTGTCATCCGTGACTCAGTCTGACTGTATGTCGAACATCTATTTTCTCAAGAATAACGACACTACCGGGTACCGCGTTCTGGAACTGGCCAATATGTTCTATGCCCTCGGCGAAACCCAATTATCTCACCCCGACTGCAAGGTGCGGCTTAGTTTGGAGGCATACCAACTCTACGACGAATACGAATCATATCAACGGTATCTGAAAAAGGTCGTCGGTTGGTTTGGCGATTCCACCGTTTGGGATTTTTCCGGCCTGGCGAGACCCGTAACAGTTGCAATCCTCGACGACGGAGTCGAAGAACATGAGGATCTACCCGCTGATCGAATCCTCCCCGGTCACGATTTCGCCGAAGGGGACGACGATCCATCACCGGATATGCATGCTCACGGAATGGCCATGACCGGCGTGATCGGGGCGTCACATACCACACTGGGGTGGTGGGAAGGCGGTCCTTTAGACTCGACCGGGATCATATCCCTCAATCCGCACGTGGATATTCTCCCCGTCAAAATCGCCTATGATGATTCGGCGACCATTTGATTGACTAAACTAGACAGTGCTATCAATTTCGCCATCAACAGCGGCGCTGATGTCATGAACTGTAGCTGGACAGTGGGAGGCCTCTATAAGTGGCCCTTGATTACAGCAGCATTTCAAAGGACTCAAACTGAAGGGCGTGGTGGGCTTGGCATAGCTGTCATTTGTGCGGCCGGAAACCATGGCGGAGCGGTCAAGTATCCCGCCAAGTATGACTCCTGTTTTGCCGTCGGTGCCATTGACTACTATTCGTGGAGGTGGGACTACAGCGCTTACGGAACTGATCTTGACATAGTCGCGCCTACCGGCGACTACTGCTTTTTCGGCGATCAATGGTCTTTCGACATCATGGGTTGGCGAGGATACAATCCGCTCTACGACATTTCACCGTGCTATCCATGGCCGGATGTTGTCTGGGATTGCGGTGTCAACTGGGATCAAGGCTATAACTGTCACTCCGGTGGAACCTCAATGGCCACCGCTATGGTGAGTGGTGTAGCATCTTTGCTGATAGCAAGGGACTCCATGCTTACGTCGCATGAGGTGTATGAGATCATGAGGCACTCGGCTGATGTCAACGTTGGTGAACAAGCTCCTATTAGTCCTCCGGATGTGGAATACGGCTACGGGCGGGTGGACGCTTTCCGCGCCGTGCTGTCGATTTCTCGTGGTAACGTCGACAACGATCCCGACTGCGCCATCGACATTTCCGATTTTGTCTGGCTGGTCGATTACATGTTTACTGACGGTCCGCCTCCGTTCCCTTCGCTACTGCTGGCCGACATGGACTGCTCTGGCCATGTCGACATTTCCGATCTTGTCTTCCTGGTCGATTACATGTATACTGGCGGTCCGCATCCGATCAATCCGTGCTTTGAGTTCGAATGAGTCCGGCGCTGTAGACAAATCCGGTACCTCACCCAGAGCGTCAGCATCGGGCGGGTTTGTCGGGGACAAAAGTACCCCACCTGTCACCTCCAAGCGGGGCACCAAGTACAAAACCTTTGCGGTCATGACACTCCGCGTCAGGAGGACAGGCCTCCTGACCTACAGAAGTTCACGCCTCCCCCGTGTACAACATCGTGAACAAATTCCGTTCATGGGTGTGTAAAGATACCACGCTCACCACCAGGAGTGTGTCGCAAACGGCGGCATAATCACAACTTGACTCGCCGGCACGGAATTTGTTCTATTCCTCTGAAAAACGGAGGATGTTATGACCAAACGGATAGTGGTTCTCGCTTCAGCAATGTTAATCAGCCTGTCAGCTTATGCGGCGGCGGCTCCGGATGAAACCGGTTATCAGGACTATCAACGGTCGGATCGCTACGAAGAACTGTTTCGCATTGTCTACCACAAGGACGATATCTCGATTCACGTTACCGATTCCAATCGCGAAATCACGTCTCAATTCCCTCGCAAGAGCCTTGCGATCAGGGACGGTGTCGTAAGCGCCGACGGTGTGCCCATCTTCGACAAGCACGGGTTGATTCTGGAGGGCGTGAGGCGTGATCTTGAGGAAGTCATCGATATTAGTATTCTCGATGAGGGTGATTATTTCGCCATCTCGTTTTTGACCATCCCCGGCGAATCGAGCCGCGTGACCCGTCTCAGGAAGGGCAATCGAATTAGCTTCGATCAGCCGATCGTTATCGAGGAGGACGAGTTTGTTCGAGGGCTCGCGCTCAGTGTTATTGGCGATATCGAGGTCTACGGCGAGGTCAACAAGGACGTACTGTCTCTTTTCGGAAATGTGTACGTAGGACCGGCAGCGGTGGCTCGAGGTGATCTGGCTACCCTGACCGGCCGGATCGACGCGGCGCGAGACGCCACCGTGTATGGCGAGATGTATACCGCAGACGATCGTCGCGTGGCGCGTCGTCATCGCTTCCGTCGTCGAGTAGACCGCTTCGACATGACCGGAGCCCTCGAGTACAATCGAGTCGATGGTTTGCTGCTCGGCCTCGGCTGGGAATTCGAGGATATTGATTCACTGCTGCCCCAAATCTGGATGGATGGAGCGTACGCTTTTGCTTCGGAGAGGTGGCGCTTCGATTTCGGCCTGGAGCAGACAATCCTGCGGAACCCGGCGCTGGCTATCGGTGGGGAATACTACCGTCACCTGGTTTCGGAAGATGACTGGCTGTTGAGTGACTGCGAGAACACCGCTTTCGCGTTGCTGGCCGGTGAGGACTACAAGGACTACTATGAGGCAGAGGGCGGCTGGGCTTATGCGCGTTTCCGACCTGTGAACACAACCCTGCTTCAAGTTGGCTATAGTTATGAGGAAACCAAGTGGCTCGCGGCTCACCACAATCTGTGGCATCTGTTCGGCGGGGACAAGAAATTCGGCGACAACTACGCCACCGTCGACAGCAGCTACCAAACTGCTCTCATTAGCGAAATCGACTCGACAACCAACGCCTACCTTTCCGTTGACCTTGACTGGGACAACAGCGATCCCGATGATCGGTTCGGCGGTTCCTCGTGGCGGCTCGCATCTTCGCTGGAGTATGCGCACCCTGACTTGTCGTCGGACTTCAGTTATCGCCGCTACACCCTTGCTCTTACTCGTTTCCAAAAAGTGCACCGGCGCTCGATGTTGATTCTGCGGGGAATGTACGGCGGCAGCGACGGCTACCTTCCGATCTACAAGCGATTCTTCCTGGGTGGTCTCGGCACCCTGCGAGGCTATGACCACAAGGAGTACATGGGCACCCGCTTTTGGATGGCCAACGCTGAATACCGCACGCGTTTTCCGGCCACCGATATTGCGGCATCGATCATTTGGGATATGGGCCAGATCGCCAACGAGACGAGCCTGGGCAATGACATCGAGCTCAAACACTCGCTCGGGATTGCCCTGTCGTTCGGCAGCGATTTCCGCATCAGCCTCGCCAAGCGGCTGGATAGTTCCGACGACGACGATCCCAAAATCTATGTCCGCCTGGCCCAGGTTTTTTAGGCGGACAGAACCAGGCTGCACCAGGTATGCAGAGAACCTTGCATCTACTGCGATTGCTGGCGGTGGTGGTACTTTTTAGCGCCCCGGCTCCCGACGGGCACAGCGCCGAGCAACTGGACTTCGGTGTTTTCGACAACGAACCACGGTTGGCGGCTTGGTTGGACCTGGCCCCACTGGTGTCGACCTCCCGGGTTGACAAAATCCGCGACGGAATCGATCTGCTCATTGACTTCCAACTGACCCTGAAACGTCCTCGACGCCTCTGGGGCGCAGAAACGGTAGAAGTCAAGGGTGGGATGGTGAAAATCGGATATCGAATAGTCACCGAAGATTTTGTTCTCCAGACGAGCGGCAAGGACTTCCAACAGTCCGGCAGATTTGTCACGCTGGCCGGGCTGCATCGATTCCTCACTGACTCGATTGTCGTCGATATGATCGATTATACCCGATTGGATAGCCTGAGCCGCTATTTCCTCAGCCTCGAACTAACGTGTATTTCCATGACCGGCTATAACTTAGCGCCGAGAAGCGACTCCCTCAAGGGCGACAGGTCGCCCCTTGAGTACCTCTTTCGACATTTCCTGAAACTCACCGGTTTTGGTCGAGAGAGTTTCTCCGGCCGCACCCTGCCGTTCTCGCCGGCCGAGGTTCGCCGCAAGTAACAAAGAGTACATCGGTTAAGACAGCCTGGGACTTTGAGTCGGTTAATGCCTGGCCCCTTAAGGCCGATAACTGAAACAGTGTAAACGTCTGTTTGAGAGATCGGCTGAATGACATCTATTGACCAAAAGAGAACCTCCAGGAGCACCATTAAGCATCCTGATCCACACGACAAGACCGTATCGTCCGGGAATACCGCTGACATTTTCGCCGACCTGGAAGCAACGCTGGATGAGGTAGCCGATAGCAATCCGCGCATCGATCTGAGAAACCATGACGGCGCCAAGGCAACAGCCGATCTTCAGGCGTTACTGACCGTTTTGCATGCCATCAATTCGTCGCTGCTCCTGGACGATGTGCTGCAAATCGTGATGCGCAAGGCGATCGAACTGATGCAAGCTGAGCGCGGCTTGATCATGCTGCTGGACGAGAACGGGACGCTTCAGATCCGCACCGCCTACAACCTGTGTCAGGAAGAGATGATGGAAGAGGAGTTCAGAATATCGAACTCCGTAACCTCACAGGTAGCGGCCACCGGAAAGTCGGTCTATACCTCCGATGCCCTCTCCGATGAGCGCTACGCTCAGCAGGCGTCGGTTGTCGAACTGCACCTGCGCTCGATCATGTGCGTGCCGATCAAGGATAAGGATGAGATCATCGGCGTCATATACGTCGACAATTCCAACGAAGCGCGGATGTTTCTCAAGTCCGATTTGTACCTGTTCGAACTGTACGCACAGGCGGTTTCAGGGGCTTTTCGAAATGCCGAGCACTACGATTCGCTGCTAAGGCTCAAGAAATACAATGAGTCGGTAATCAGCAAGTCTCCGATCGGGATGGTTGTAATAGCTGAGCGCGGCAGGGTGGTCACGATCAACTCGAGCGCCCTGGAGATTCTCGAGGTAAACGTTGATACTGTTAGAATGTTGGGCGACGGTGAACCGCCGACCATGTTCCTCGATCTCGTGCCGTCGGATCAGCAGGGCAGTTGGCAAAGCATGATCAACACAGCTCTTGTTACCGCTGAAGGCTTTTCAGACCCGCGCTATTTTCACAATACCGGCTATGTCGAAAAAGTACTGTCGATAAAGATTTCTTCGATTTCCGCTTTACCGCAAGGTGACAACGGGTTGATAATCACGATTGAAGACATCACCGAAAAGGTGGTGATGGAGAAATACGTCATCCTCTCAGAAAAGCTTGCCGCCAAAGGTGAGATGGCTGCCTCCATCGCTCACGAACTCAACAACTATCTGGCCATCGCCTCAACCAACGCCGAACTGATGGGGATGAATCTCGATCGCGAGAAGTACGATAAGGCCCGCTTCAACGCCAAGTCGATTGTTGAGAATGTCTTCAAAATCAAGCGATTCGTCGACAACCTCATGGATTTCTCCAAGCCGGAGCCGGAGTATATCAGCTACGATGTCAAACATCTGATCGAGGATCTTCTGTTCACGATGCGAGTGCAACCAAGGTTCAAACGGATGCACTTCACCATCGACCTTGGTCACAACATCCCCAACCTGGAGATGGATGTCGGTCAGATTCAGCAGGTGCTGATGAACCTGCTCAACAACGCCGCGGACGCTATCGAAGAAAGAGCTATCAAGAAGCAGGACGGCGGTAAGGATTTCAGACGCGAAATCAGTATTGTTGCCGACTACAATGATCGAACAGAACGAATCTCTATCGAGATCTCCGACAATGGCACCGGCATGTCGGAACAAACTATAGCCAAGATCTTCACGCCGCACTTCACCACCAAGAAAGGCGGCCATGGGCTGGGATTGTCCAACTGCAAGAGGATAATCGAAAGCCACAAGGGGGAATTGACGGTCAAGTCATCCGCCGCTGGAGGTACGACTTTTGCAGTGATCCTGCCCCGCTTACGCACCACCCCGACCGTGCGAGAATAGCATGAATCATCCGCCCCTGCCGCCCGGTCTCCAATACCTGGGTCATCTCGGTCGCGGGGGAACGGCCGAAGTCATCAAGGTTTACGTCGCCGCCCGGCATCGTGAGGCAGCCCTCAAGTATCCGCTGGACAACAATCCAGAGACCGTATCATCCTTTGCTCATCTCGCCCATCGCGAAAATGAGCTTGTCGGCAATCTGAGATTCCCAGGACTGGTACGAATACTTGAATACTCCGACAGTTATCAGCCTTACCTCTTGCTGGAGCTGTGCCAAGGTCCCACCCTGGACCAGGCCGGACGGGTAGATGATTTCCTGCTGATGTTGAATCTCATCAGTGCCCTGGCGCTGAACCTGCAATACTTGCAGCAGCACCGTTTGGTCCACGGTGACCTCAAACCACAAAACGTTTTTCTGCCGACGTTGTGGTCCGATACAACCGATGGCAACCTGTTCTATCTGAAGCTATCGGATTTCTCGCTGGGTCGACGCGTTGATGAAACTTCAGAGGCTCGCGCCGGTTTAGGCACGGTAGGTTATATGGCGCCGGAGGTTATCGCTGACTCAATCTGTGACCATCGCTCCGACCTGTTTGCGCTGGGAGTGACGGCCTACTCCCTCCTGGCCGGACGTCATCCGTTTATCGAAGGTAATGACGCCGATCCGGTACGTATCAACAGTCGCGTTAGCGAGGCCGAACCAACACCGCTGGATGATTATCGCCATGATCTGGATTCAGCCGTAACGGAATTAGTGGCTGCCCTGTTGGAAAAGAACCCCCAGAATCGTCCCGCCGATGGATGGGAAGTATGCCAACGTCTGCGGGACATCGGGGCTACCTATCCGTTCGAGCGGGCGCTGCAACCGAAGCATCTGCTGAATCCACAGGACTCCTATCTCGATAACATCAGGGCCGTGTTGAACCTCGATCCACGGCAAGGTCGCAGGCTTGACCTCCTGACGGACTCTGATTCGCAACAACTCCGGGCCGTCCTGACAGCCAACTTTCTCAAGGGCAACCTGGCGTTTGACCAGGGCAGGTTCGTCTTCACCAGAGACATCTACTGGCCGTCACGTTCTCGTCGCGAGACGCTTCGTATCTTCGGGGACGCATCTTACGGTGAACGACGCCGGATAATACAGACCGCCGTTGCGGGACGACCGTCACCCGAGGCCGTTCTCGCGTTGTTCGGCAGCGACGAAACACCGGCCGGGTCCGGGGCACTGACTGAACTCATCCGGCCGCTTTTGAAAGCGTCCACTGTCAGAGCGCTGTCTGTAAGAATGGCGCCCAGAGCC
>DAOVOW010000201.1 GCA_030629485.1 bacterium | reverse complement strand
GAGTTCTTCTTCCATCTCGGCGGTAAAGGCGACGTTGAAAACATCGGGCAGATTTTCCACCAGGGTTCGGTTAACCGTCGTGCCGAGATCCGTCGGGACCAGCTTGCGCTCTTGTGCCTCGACGTACTTGCGATCCTTGAGGGTGGAAATAATAGAAGCATAAGTCGAAGGTCGTCCAATACCTTCAGCCTCCAGTTCCTTAACTAACATCGCCTCGGAAAAACGGGCCGGCGGTTTGGTGAAAGCCTGGCTCGGCTTCAACTCCTTCAGCTTGAGTTGGTCTTTTTCGCTGAGTTCCGGCAGGCTGTCGACTCTTTCACCATTGCCGTTCTTGCCGTTCTCATCCGGTTCTTTGCTTTCACGATAGAGCTTAAGGAAGCCTTCGAAAGCGATCTTCTGGGCCGTGACTCGGAACAAGAACCGACCGGCCTCGATATCGACCGTCTCGACATTGAAAGTGGCCGGGCACATCTGCGAGGCGACAAATCGATTCCAGATCAAACTGTACAGCTTGAACTGCTGTGGCGTGAGATTTTTCTTCACCTTTGAAGGCGGCAGCGACATATAGGTGGGCCGGATAGCCTCGTGGGCATCCTGGGCCTTCTTTTTCGATCCGTAGAAATTGGGCTTGGCCGGCAGATAGTTTTTGCCAAACTCCTTGCCGATGTATTTGCGCACAGCACCCAGCGCTTCTTTCGATACCCTTGGCGAGTCGGTGCGCATATAGGTGATCAGGCCGGTAGGGCCGTCCTGCCCGATATCGATCCCTTCGTAGAGTTTCTGCGCCGTCGACATGGTAGCCTTAGGCGACAGACGGTATACACGGGCGGCGTCCTGCTGCAAAGTCGAGGTGATGAACGGAGCAAAGGGGCGGCGCGTACGCTGGGTCTTTCTGATCTGTGCAACTAGGTAGTCAGCGGCCTTGAGTTCTTCGAGATAGCCCTTGACCTCTTTCTCAGAAGTGATAGTGATCTTCCTGGGACCTTTTTCGGTCGGTCGGACAACGGTCTTACCATCGATCTGATAAAGTCGCGCTGTGAACTTCTCTTTCTTGGCGGTGACCAGATCGGACGCAATCTGCCAATACTCCTGCGGCTTGAAAGCCAATATCTCGGCCTCGCGCTCGCACACCAGACGCAACGCCACCGATTGCACACGCCCGGCTGAAAGATTATAGGCGACCGTTTTCCACAAGAACGGCGATACCGTATAACCAACGATCCGATCCAACACCCGCCGCGCCTGTTGGGCGTTCACCAGATTCATGTTGATCTCGCGCGGATTGTTGATCGCCTCCAGCACGGCCGATTCGGTGATCTCGTTGAAGGCCACCCGCACCAGTTGAGCGTTGCCATTCCTGATGCTGTTGGCGACGTGCCAGGCGATAGCTTCACCTTCCCGGTCCGGATCGGGGGCCAGATACACGGTAGAGGCTTTGCGAGCAGCCTTTTTCAGCGCGCTGATTACTTTCTCTTTGCCCTTGATAACCTGATAGTCCGGCTTGAAGCCATTCTTGATATCGATTCCGATCCTGGACTTGGGCAGGTCGATGATATGCCCGATCGTAGCCATTATCTCGTAATCCTTCCCCAGAAAGCGACTGAGGGTACGCGTCTTGGCGGGTGACTCGACTATGACTAAGTTCTTTGGCATATTTCAACGATCTGTTTTTACAAGTGTCTTACCTTATTACATCGTGTCCGGACGCTTAAACTTTACTTTTCCGTCCAAAACATCCTGGAGGGCCACCGCGGTGATTTTGCGCGTTTCCAGGTCGACTGAGGGGTCTTCACCCATGCGCTCCAATTGCGCCAAGCGCTTGGAATTCAATATCCTGGCATGTTGCGACGCAACTATAACCGCCTCGTAAAGATTTAGTTCCAACTCCAGCAAACCTTCGACAGTGTGAATCGGCATTCAAAACTCCTATTCAAGAAAACTATAATGTTAACTAAGTTGTTTTACCAAAGGTTCCGCCACAAGGTACTTTGTCCGACAGGAATGTGCCTCGATAATGCTTAAAACCTGCTTCACAGCCTTGTTAACTTCGTCATTGACAACAGCATACTCAAAGCGCCGAAAAAGTTTCATTTCCTCTCTGGCGTTATCGTAGCGAACCTTAAGCTGCGCCTTTGTTTCCGTGCCACGCTGTCTCAGCCGCTGTCTCAGGGCCTTGATCGATGGCGGCAGGATGAAGATCGTGACGGCCTGGGGGCATACCTTCTTTAGCCGCTGGGCCCCCTTAACGTCGACATCCAGAAGGATCACACCCCCTCTTTTGAGCACCTGTTCCAGGGGCTGCCGAGGGGTACCATAACGATAAAGGTGAACCTTGAATTGCTCGGCGAAGAAGTCATCCTTTGCCAGGCGTGCGAACTGTTCTTCATCGACGAAGTAATACTCCCGGCCATGCCGTTCGCCGGGTCGCATGGCGCGTGTGGTATACGAAACTGAGAACCCCCAGCCCCGACGTTTCCGCGCCGGTGTCAGCAGGCGCCTGCAAATTGAGGTCTTTCCGCCGCCGGAGGGGGAGGAGATGATCACAATCTTGCCCGGCTTCTCAAACGATTGGGCCCGCTCCGATCTGATTCGATCGCTCTTATTCAACGTTCTGAACCAACTCCCGAAGTTTCTCCACCTCGTCTTTGACGGCGATAGCCGCCCGGGTAATCCTGATGTCCGAAGTCTTGGAACCAACCGTGTTGGCCTCGCGATTCATCTCCTGGAGGATAAAGTTGATGGTCTTGCCGATTGAACCCTTCAGTTTCATAGTGGTTCGGAATTGCTCGATATGACTGATCATCCGAGTGCATTCTTCAGTAATGTCGGCCTTCTCGGCAAAGACGGCGATCTCTTCCTCCAGTCGGACCGGGTCTCCAACGGGCCGCGTCAACAGATCCTCGAGACGCTCGGTCAGTCTCGTCCGGAACAGTTGCACCGCCTGAGGCGTCAATACTGTGATCTCGCGGTTCAGGCGACTGATAGTTTTGAGGCGGGCAGCCATATCGCGGGCCATTGCCTGACCCTCTTTGCGCCGCATGGCGATTAGTTGGGTCAAGGCCTTCTGAATCGATCGTTTTAACGGTGGCCAGAATCGGTCGGGATCGAGGCTGGTCTGGTCCGGGGCACTGGTTTCCGGAAGCAGCAGCAAATCGCTCAGCCTTATGTCATCCTTCAGCTTAAGTTCTCTTTTCAAGGCTGTCAACTGACGATAGTAGGAGACGGCTGCCGGGCGGTTGATGGGGTACTTCTCGGGTGTGCCTTCCGGCATTTCGTAGTTGACGAACAGATGCACCTTGCCACGCTTCAACTGGCCGTTAATCAGTTTGCGCACCTTTGGTTCCAGGGCAAAAAGGGAACGGGGCAGGCGCACCGATAGCTCCAGAAAGCGATTATTGACGCTCGCTACTTCAGTGGTGAATTTTCCGATTTTCGTAGTCAATTCTGCGCGGCCGAATCCGGTCATTGAGTTCATAAGCTATTCCCAGTCAACTGAATTGCGGTGAAAAATAGAGACCTGTCGCCGTTTGTCAACCGTTATTAGCAGTTATGACCGAGTTTTAGACCGTTTCCTGGTTCGACGTGACAACTCTGTATCGATCATCGGCCCGGTCGGAGTCTGCATTAGTACCGGCTCAGAGATGCTGGCCAGTCGTTTCAAGCTTGATTCGATGCGTTCGGCCGAGCGCCGGATCATAGTGATCTTGCGGGTAACATCAGGGTTGTGCTTCTTGCGATCATTCAAAATCAACTCAGATATGCTCAGGATGGCCATCAGGGGATTGTTAATCTCGTGTGACAAGGTGCCGGTGGTAGTTCGAATCAGCTCGGCCTGGGTTTCAGTTGCGCCGTCGTTATATCCGATCCAGTCGAGTGACCGGTCGGCGGAATCGCGAAGTACTTCTTCGATTACCGTTGTCACCGTCTCTTGGAACCCATCGTCTCTAATCAGGCAGTGTACGGAATTCAGCGAGTCGAATTGTCTGGCGCAGGATTCATCCCCGGAGGGCATGGACACAATTACCGGCATGTCGGCGGCCAGGTGTCCGATGTTCAGAACGAGTTCATAGTAGCAGGGGTCGTTGTTTTCCAAATGAAGCACAGCCAGGTCGAAACTCCGAATACGCAGTGCTTGCAATGCGAGGGACGGTTCGCATCCGGAAATCCGGCAACCTTTGAACAATTCCTTGATTTCTCTCGACAGGGACTTGGCGCCCTCACGGTCAGCGCTTATCAAAAGTATGGCCAGTTGTGATTCCAATATTACTCCGATTCCTGCGATGATGACGACAGCGGCAGGGAACTGCCGTCCAGTAGCTGGTGAAGGGTACGAGCAGTGTCGTGAAGACGACCCAACCCGATATCGTCCGGCCTGCCTACCTGTTGATAGTAGTCGCTGCTCAGTTGTTCAGCGGTGGTGGTGAGTTTGTCCAATGTCGGTCTCAGATCATCGATAAGCCTCGACATAGCATCTTGCCTCTCGGGATTGTCTGTTGGCCCGGCCTCACCGGCCGGTTTGGGCATCAGCACCCAGCAGGCACTGTGATCCGCGACGTCATCCGACAACCTCATAACAACCAGTAGGCAGTGTTCTCCGGACGGCAGGGTCACCTCGACGCGGTGTTCACCGCTGCCATCGGGTAGGCGACGGTCGAGCAGGGCGGCCAGACCTGCGTTCTCTCCCTGTTCCAACAGATTGACGAATTCATGGCAGGTTTCACCGAGACCGACCTCTCCGAGCATATCCGCCAGGGCTGGATTGTAGCCGATTATCTGTCCCGCCGCATCGGTCAGGAAAGCGCCGAGGCCCAGCGACGATAGAAAACCGATAGTAAACTGCACGTTGATGTCGCGGCTAT
>DAOVOW010000419.1 GCA_030629485.1 bacterium | reverse complement strand
GGTTCCGCCAGGTCATGGAGTGTATGGAGGACCTGAGGCAAACCGTGACCCCTGAGGAGGTCCGGGAGACCATAAAGATCCTGAGCAACGGCGGCGACCCACCCGACTAAGGGTCCACACGGAAATAACTTCACATTTTCCCCAAGATGGCCGAGCTCATTATCTCGCGAGTTGGTTCCTGGGTTTGCCACACGGGGATAATCGCTTTGGGATTCGAATCTGACTGCGCGTTGACGGCCCCCACACTGGGGGAAATAGTGTAGTTCCACTTTCCAAGGAAGTCGTTCCCGTTCACATCTATTGCCCGGAACTCTTTGTCCGAGACTTTGATGCCCTTCTGGTACACCCGCAGGTCGCGACAGGCGTCCACGCGCAGCCCGGTTTCGGTCTTTGTTTTCGAGGCGAAGTTAACAAGTGTGTCGAAGGTTTCGAGCGGAACCGCAGCCCAGTTCTTGCTGATCTCGCTGAACATCCTGTGCTCTATGGGGTTCCATTTGCTCGCGCCGGCTGGATAGTGGGCCACTGTGACCGTGAGGCCACACCGGTCCGCAATCTTCTGCTGTAGAAATTTCTTCCAGGCACGGGGGCGTGCTCCGTTGCTGCCTCCACTGTCGGCAAGAATGAGCAGACGCTTGGCGTTTGGGTAATGTTCTCGACCGTAGGTGTGCCACCAGGTGAGGATGCAGTTGACCGCAAATTCCGGAGTGTCTGCTGACTGTCCGACTACCAGCAACCCGAAGTTCCGCGCGAGATCGTAGATTCCGTATGGAGCGGCGATCCCGAGGGCTTCGGAACGGAAATCGTGATCTTTGACCTTTTTTGCCTGTTGGCACCAAGTCTTCCCGGGATTTTTGAAGAGACCGATCAATTCCTTCTTCTTCGTATCAACACTGATGACAGGGTCACCCGCTTGTTCGAACTCTTGGCGCAACTGCATGATCATGTGAAACTGCGGATCGCGGTCGCTGTTGTTTCCGGCCGAGAGGCACTTCTTGTTGCTCTTGAGCGAGTAGTCCATTTGGCGCAACAGACGCCGTACGACCGTAGCGGAGACCTTGATAGCACGCTCAGCCAGAGCGTCGGCGACCTTCTGCGCGGTCTGGTGCGTCCACTTCTTCTCGGACATGGGATCCCCCGCCGCATCTTCCTCAAGGATGGCGCTGATCACCCCGATTATCTCTGGCGTTTTTTTTCGACGCGTTTACGACCGCCACCCGCGCTTCGGACACTGCCTCGTTCTACGATGCCGCCAAACAACTCACGACGTCCCTTTGCTACAGTATGGCAGTTCAAATCCAGCAACTGAGCGATCTTCCGATCTCCACCGTGGCCAAGTTTGGCCGCCTCCAGGCCCGCATACAACCGCCTTTGCTTTTCGTCCAGCAGACTGAAAAGGAGTATGATTGCAGCCCTCAGTTCGTCCGGCAGCAGTTCGGTCAATCCCGCACCGATTTCGCGAAGGGCATCGTTATCTTGACGTATGAGCTCCTGTCGTCGCCGCTCTCCTCTATCGGCGCACATGTACACAAAACGCCCGCCCAGCCTGACACGTGCAATCGTGCCCCGACGATGCAGTTGCAGAAGCGCGTGCTTGGCCTCGACCTGCAAGACCATCTCCAACTCAGCTGCGGTAAAACCTGTGTCAGATTGCCGAACCAGCGCGACCGCTGTTTCGAGCAGATTCCCGTAGCGGCTGAACATCGCCGAACGATACGACCACAATCCTTCCTGATTGAACTCTGGAATCGCTTGCAGTGTGTAGTACTGCCCACGATGTGAGTAACTGACCAGGTAGCCCAACCTCGACAGGCAACGGTAGACCGTCATCGTCGCATCCGTTCCCGCCGCCGCCTTCAACTGGTCGATAGTGGCTATCTTTTTTTCTTTCAGCAGGTTGGCTACAGCCTTGTCCCGTTCATTAGATTGTTTCATATGATACAGTTCCCCCTTTCTATTGTTTGACCTAGGGTAACTATACCACTTAAGGCCGCGGTATACAAGAGCTTTAATATGCTGGAGTTGAGATACGTTACGGAGTTGGCGACGACATATGTAACGCCTCTGCGGGTGGTGTGTTTACCTTTGAAAGTGTTATGTTATTTGTGCGTGGACCCTTAGTATCGAGCAGCAGCCATATCTCTTCGTGGCCGTCAGCGTAGCACTCACGGTTTGCCACCACACTAAGCGGCACCGTCGAGGAGGACCAGGAGTGGAACTCGCCGATGGCCGCCGCCTCTCGTTTTACAAGGATCTTATCCGGTGGTGGAGGTGGTTCCTTTGCCTTAAGTTGCCGAAGTGTCTCCTGTCTCCTCTTCTCACGCTTCTCCACAGCTTTGGGCCTCGGGCGAGAAGGCTCTCTGGCCTCTACCTGCGGCTCAGCGCATGTGGCCCAACGCACATCCGGCTGCCGGATGAGTGCCATTGCATCCTCATATATATCCATGTTGCGGCGAACAGGGATGAGGATATCTATCCCATAGTCCTTCTTGCACCGCGATATCGCCTCGCCATCGAGGAAGGCACGATCGAGAATAAGCCTTTTCATAACCCCCTTGCCAAGGACCTCCACGAATTGCTTCACCAGATCATAAAGCACTGGACACTCGTGATCCTTGCCGGAGACCACCTTGACGGCAACAAAGAGATAG
>DAOVOW010000307.1 GCA_030629485.1 bacterium | reverse complement strand
GTGATATACGCGCAAGGCCGCACACCATTCTGAGAGCGAGATTTTCGGCAGACATCTCGACCGAGAAGACACCAATAACCTTATGGTGTTCTATAGCGACGTGCTCGGCGATATTCATCACAAGTGCCGATTTGCCCATGGAGGGCCGCCCGGCGATGATTATCAGTTCTCCCTTATGCAGCCCGTTGGTCATGACGTCGAAATCAGTAAATCCTGTACTAAGACCTGAAAGAGCACTGTCGCGTGATTGCATCTCTTCTATTTGTTCAAAAGTGGAGGGGATTATATCCTTCAGCGCCTTGAACCCACCACGGTGACGTTCCTGCGATATGTTGAATATTCGAGACTCTGCTGTGTCGAGCAGGTCTGATACGTTCTCCTGCATAGAATAACAGTTTTCGATTATCTCCTCCGAGGTGTGGACTAGTCGCCGTAGAAGCGACTTTTCCAATACGATCCGGGCATGAGCAGCAACATTTGCCGTGGATGCGACACCTTCCGCCAAATCTACAAGGTAGACTCTTCCGCCAATCTTGTCCAGGTCACCATTTCTGCGAAGTGCATCAGTTACGGTAGTGATGTCGCAAGGTTCATGCTTCTCATACAACTCCAGGACTGCCTGATAGACTAGCCTGTTCTTGGGCGAGTGGAAGTGTTTGGACTCTGCGAGTATCTCGATCACGCGGTGAAGCGACTGCTCACTCTTGAGAACCGACCCCAGTACAGCCTGTTCGGCATCGAGATCCTGCGGTTCCTTTAGTGCGGAGTTCACACTCTTAGCGGTTGGTCTGTAAGCCACTACTAACCTCTATCATCAACTACACCAACTCATCATATCTCGCGCGCAGCATTTGCATGTCGGCCCAGGTATCTTTCTTATACGACTGGAAACGAAGCAGCGCCGCCGGGTGATAGGTCACCAGCATCGGCACCCCCTCATATTTGTGCCAGCGCCCTCGCAGTTTGCCAAGCGGGGTCGTCGTCTTCAAAAGCGCCTGGGCGGCGATGCGACCCAGTGCACAGATCAGTTTCGGCGCGATCAAGGCAACCTGCTCCTTCAACAGCGGGAAGCATTTCTCCATCTCGGCCGGTTGTGGATCACGGTTGCCCGGCGGGCGGCATTTGAGAATGTTGGTGATATAGACTTCTTCTCGGGACAAGTTGATGGCGGCAAGTATCTTGTCCAGCAGTTGACCGGCGCGCCCGACAAACGGCTCACCGATACGATCCTCGTCGGCGCCCGGCGCCTCACCAATGAACAGCAGGTCGGCGTTGGGATTGCCCGCGCCATAGACGAACTTGTTGCGGGTAGCGCCCAAGGGACACTCCTGACAGTTCTGCACGGAATCGAAATGTCTGTCCAGCGATGCAAACTGAGGTTCCTGCGGTCCCAACGGTCGCTCCTCTCCGAAGAGATCACTGACGGCCACGACGCGTTGACTCTCGGTAGCGGCCATCATCAACTGTTGATCCAGATCCGTTTCCATGTTGGTTGCTCTACGAGGAGGAAGTATAACTTCGCCCATCCCCAACTCCACCTGGGAGGTCAAGGCTCGGCGCAGCATCTCCTGTAAACTCAGCGGTCTGTCGTCCATGTCAAACATCCTTCGAGGACATAAAGTTTACAACATGTCTGCGACCAGATCAAGTATGCGCTTTGCGATTCTGCTCTTTTCTTCCTTGGGCCACTTCAGAGGCTTGTGCTTCGACCGCAAAATGGTCACCTGGTTAGTATCGCTGTCGAAACCGGTGTCAGCGCCTACGGTGTTTAGCACGATCAGGTCGAGCTTCTTTTCCCTGAGTTTCTTGCGGGCGTTCTCAATCGGTCGATCAGTCTCCAGCGCGAATCCAACCACCACAAGTGGCCTCTTCGCCCTACGGGCGGCAAGGTCTTTGAGAATGTCTATGGTCGGCTTGAGCGAAAGACGTAGCGTCTCATCAGTTTTCTTGATCTTCGTGGAAGCCGGCTTAACCGGCCGGTAGTCGGCCGGGGCAGCGGCCATGATGAGACAGTCAGCGTCCTTGACTGCGCTCTTGACGGCCCGGTACAACTGCTCGGTAGTCTCAAACCGGACCAGCTTCACTCCCGCCGGCGGTGGCAGGCTCGTTGGTCCCGAAATCAGGATTGTCTCGGCGCCGAGCCTTACGGCCGCTTCAGCCAGCGCGTAACCCATTTTCCCCGAGGAATGATTGCTGATAAAGCGCACCGGGTCGATCGGTTCACGACTCGGCCCGGCGGTGACGACTATTTTTTTACCGGCGAGGCTTTTTTTTTTGGCGGCAAGCCGCTTTTTTCCCCTAGGCAGCTTTCTATCGCCGCATAGATTCGCTCAGGTTCACTCATGCGCCCGACACCTGAGTCGTGACACGCCATGTCCCCCTCTTCGGGGCCGACAAACTGATACCTCAACTCTTTGAGAGTGGCCACATTGCGCTGGGTGATCGGGTTGGCCCACATCTGTGGGTTCATGGCCGGGGCCACCATCACGGGACAGGTTGACGCACAGACGACAGTTGTCAGCAAATCGTCACAAACACCGGCAGCTACCTTGCCCAGGAAATTGGCCGTGGCCGGGGCGACGACCATCAAATCAGCCCACTGGCCGAGATCAATGTGACGCGTGGCGACGAACTGATCGGGCGGAAACATGCGCACCGCCACCGGCCGCTCGGACACCGTCTCTAAGGTCAAGGGTGTAATAAACGCCGTGGCCGCTTCGGTCATGACCACCTGCACCTCGGCGCCATTCTTGACCAGTGAGCGGATGAGATAGGGGACTTTGTAGCAGGCGATACCGCCGGTGAGGCCCACCGTAATCTTTTTCCCCTCAAGCGACATGGTAACTCAGTTGACCAGCTTAAGACGGTCGTTTTTGATATCGAACGATTCGATGCTTCCAAACTCATCGAATTCCAGAAAGACCAGCGCTGAGGCGATGGCCTTGATCTGATCGCGGCTGACCGGATCGCCGCCAAAAACAGAAACGCGTTCCAGTATGGTTTCAAACTGTTCGGTATCGATCAGCGAGAGATTAAGCAGTTTCAGCAAGAAGCCGTAAGCTTCCGTGGTCATGCGTACCCGTTCGGTGGCCGTCAGAACCCGATTGGGCATATGAATCTTCGGAAAGTCCGAGTACAGCCACTCCAGCGAGTTGTCGAACCGATTCCACAGCCAGAAGTAAGCCGAAGAGATTTCATTGTCGGAGTAGCCCATAGTCTTCAGGGTCGTAGAGAAATCGTCGGTCTCAGCCAGACACCCCTGGTTGTCACGCATGTAGTCCATGAGGAAAACAACAATTTCCAGAATTCGGTCGGTCATCAGGTATCCTTCGTAGTTACTCCAGTCATATAGATTATAGTAAACAGCCTCGCCGGACGCAAGTTCCGATTGATTGGAGGGCAAAGAAATCTGTCGGAATAGTGCGACGGGTGGCCGTCTCAAACTTGTTTGGGGCCGGTGTTCTTCTGTCCATGGCCAAACAAGTTTGACCATGCTACCCGGTACCCCACCTAAAGCGAACAGGCTGTGTCGCAATTGTATGTTCCGCCGGTTCTTGCGTTCGCCGAAGGCGAGCGTGTGAACCGGTGATTCCTGGGGTTGCTGTTCCACAACGCCTTAGCGAGAATCGCAAGGACACAACCCCGACTTCGTCGAGATCAGAACCCTGCGAAACGGCTTTATGACACAGCCTGGAAGCGACAGGTGGGAT
>DAOVOW010000063.1 GCA_030629485.1 bacterium | reverse complement strand
GCTCGAAAGGTCTCCGGCTCAATCATAAACTCAAACCGCGCCGCAAACTGCACAGCGCGCAGCATGCGCAGCGGATCATCCCTGAACGAACCCGGGTAAACCATGCGCAACTGCCGCTTCTCCAGATCAACACGTCCACCCAGAGGGTCGATCAATTCGTTGTTGTCCAGCGCCATGGCCATGGCGTTGACGGTGAAGTCGCGCCGATGAAGGTCATCCTCGACCGACAGCGACGGATCGAACGACACCTCAAACTCTTTGTGCCCCCAGCCGGTGGAGTGCTCGCTTCGTGGCAGAGTAAGGTCAAACGTTCGTCCCTGACCCTCACGGAACTGAGTGTACTTGATAACGCCGAAACTTTTTCCGACCAGATCGACCCGGCCGTGGCGACTGAGTAGCTGACTGAGTTCGTCATATTCAATGCCGGTGACGAGATAGTCGCAATCCTTGGTGGCTGCAGTACCGAACAGGATGCGATCGCGTACGGCGCCGCCTACTTCGTAGATGCGTCCTTTCTTAAGTATCGCCTGGATGGTCTCGTCCGACAGTTGGTTCATGGCTCAATCCGGCACTATTCTGGTTCCGGCTTCACCGTGGATGGCTTTGCCGGCATTGTTAAGCGAAGTTATGGCTACCATCTCGCCGCCGTCTTCGAGAAACTTGATGGCGGCATCTATTTTCGGTCCCATCGAGCCGGGCGGAAAATGACCATCGGCATGATACTTCTTGATCTCTGAGAGGGTCACGCGCTCCAAATCTTTCTGATCAGGTTGGCCGAAGTTGATAGCCACTCGGTCAACGTCAGTGAGGATCGACAAAATCTCGGCTCCGATCTCGGCGCCAATCACGGCTGAAGCGAGGTCCTTGTCGATGACGGCGTCAATGCCCTCGTAATCGCCGTTCTCGTCAACGTAGACAGGTATTCCTCCGCCACCGCCGGCGATTACAATCGTGCCGCCGCGCACCAGGGCCTTGATGGTATCGGCCTCGATAGTGTGGTACGGTATGGGCGACGGCACGACCCGTCGCCAGCCGCGATCACCGTCCTCTTTCATCCGCCAGCCCCGAGTTGTGGTGAACTTTTGAGCCTCGTCTTCGGAGTAAAACTGCCCAATGTACTTGGTGGGGTTGTCGATGGCGGGGTCATTAGGATCGACCAACATCTGCGTGATGATAGTCACTATCGGTCGGTGGATTCCCTCAGCGCGCAGACGGTTCTGCAGCGACTGCTCGATCATGTAGCCCATGCCGCCTTCGGTGTCGGCCACACAGACGCCAAGCGGCAGGATGGGAGCCTTGTCACGCGCCAGTTCGACACGGAGGATGGCGTTGCCCACCTGGGGGCCATTGCCATGACTCATCACCAGATTATATCCCTCGCGGGCCAGCTGGACGACGCCGTCCAGCGAAGTGCGTGTATTGGCAAACTGGTTGGCGATTGTGTCCTCGATATCGGGCCGCGTGATGGCGTTACCGCCGAGGGCAATCACTGCTGTCTTGTGGCCGGTCATTCTCCGTTTCTTCCGGTGCGGTTGGACCGTAGGAAGCAGAGCGGGCCGACTTTCGCCGACCCGCTCGCTGGTTCACTTCGCTTTCTTCGAACTCTTCTTCGAACTACTCTTCTTTGTTCGACCTTCGATAAAGTCTTTGAGGACGTCATTCAGGTCGGGCGATCCGATCTCCTGCAGACTGTAGGTGACACGCACCGTCGGCTTCTTGATCTTGATCAACCGCGTGAGGTCGATCGGAGTGGCAACCACTACGGCGTCGCACTCAGTGCGGTTAATAGTAGTCTCAAGATCCTTCACCTGTTGATCGCCGTACCCCATGGCCGGCAGCAAAGTACCGATATCAGGATACTTCTCAAACGTCCTGGTGATCGACTTCACGGTAAACGGTCGGGGGTCGACCAATTCGGCCGCGCCGTATTTCTCGGCGGCCACCACGCCGGCCCCGTAGGCCATCTCTCCGTGGGTGAGAGTGGGACCGTCCTCGACCACGAGAACCTTCTTGCCGCGAATCAACTCCGGCTTGTCCACTCCCAGCGGTGAGGCGGCATCAACCATCACTGCCTTCGGATTGTAAGCAGCGATATTGCGACGCACCTCGGCAACCCCTTCCGGGTCGGCCGAATCAATCTTGTTAATCACGACCACGTCAGCCATCAACAGATTGTTCTGGCCCGGATAGTAGCACAATTCGTGGCCGGGACGATGCGGGTCCACCACCGTAATCAGCAGGTCGGGCTGATAGAAAGACATGTCGTTATTGCCGCCGTCCCAGAGGATAATGTCCGCTTCCTTCTCGGCCTCACGGACAATCATCTCGTAATCGACACCGGCGTAGACGATGACACCGCTCATGATGTGCGGTTCGTACTCTTCACGCTCTTCGATAGTACACTTGTGCTTGTCAAGGTCGCTCAACTCAGCGAAGCGCTGGCAAGCCTGCTTAGCCAGATCACCGTACGGCATGGGATGACGGATTGCCACCACCTTCTTACCCAGGGATTGCAGGACTTCCGCCACTCTGCGAGTGGTCTGCGACTTGCCGCAACCGGTCCTGACAGCGCAGACCGCCACCACCGGCTTCGTGGACTTTACCATAGTCGGGCTGCCGCCCTCGAGGGCAAAGCGCACACCGGCCGACATAACGTACGCCGCGCGCTCCATCACGTACTGATAAGGAACGTCGGAGTATGCAAAGACAACTTCTTCCACGTCGTGTTTCTTGATGAGGTCCAGAAGGTCCGACTCATCGTGGATCGGGATACCTTTCGGGTAGAGCTTACCCGCTAGTGACGCCGGGTAGCGACGTCCCTCGATATCGGGGATCTGCGTGGCGGTAAAGGCCACTACTTCGATGCTCTTGTTGTCACGATACAGGCAATTGAAATTATGGAAATCACGCCCGGCGGCGCCCATTACGATTATTTTCCTGGCTTTGGCCATGTCAAACTCCATTCAGTTCTTGTGAGTCATTTGCATTCAGAATTACTATCGCTGCCGAACATCGTCCCGCAGCCAGACTAATGGGGGTTTGACTCTTCAACAAAATGCGCAATCATGACTTCTAAGAGCGTTCGTCACCTGAAATTACCTTCATCTACTGGTTGTCGATCTGGGGCCGCTGCAGACTGCCGGAGAAATCGACATAGATCGACTTCCACTCGCTGAAAACATCGAGGCAGGCGGTGGCCGCTTCGCGATGGCCGTTACCGGTTTCCTTGGTGCCGCCGAACGGCAGGTGTGTCTCGGCGCCGATAGTCGGAGCGTTGACGTAGAAGATGCCGGTGTAGACATCGCGCATGGCGGTGTAGGCGTTGTTCACATCCTGAGTGAAGATGGACGCCGAAAGACCATACGGAGTATCGTTGGCCATGGCGATGGCTTCATCCAGTGAACCACAAACAGCTATACCCAACACCGGTCCGAAGATCTCCTCTTTCCAGATACGCATCGACTGAGTGACCTCGCCGAAAACGGTTGGCTGGAGGAAAAACCCTTTGTCGTAGTCGCCGCCGGTCAGCCGTTCGCCGCCGGTGAGGAGTTTGGCTCCATCTTTCTTGCCGATCTCGACGTAACCCAGTACGGTGTCAAGCTGAGCCTGGGAGATTGCCGGACCCATTTCGACCGATTCATCAAGGCCGTTGCCCACTTTCAGTTTCCTGGCGCGTTCCACGATCATGGACGTGAACTTCTCGATCACGTCCTTGTGACAAACGATCCTGCTGGTAGCCGTGCAACGCTGGCCGGTGGTGCCGAACGCACCCCACAGGGCGCCGTCGACAGCCAGCTCAAGCTTGGCGTCATCCATGACGATCTGGACATTTTTGCCACCCATCTCCAGACAACAGTGCTTGAAATCGGTAGCGCAGGCCTCGGAAACTTTGCGGCCCACCTCGGTCGATCCGGTGAACGAGACAACGCGCACGTTCGGGTTCTTGATAATCGGCTCACCCAGAACCGAACCGGACCCGGTGACCATGTTGACCACACCCGGCGGGATGCCTTCATCGTGGCAAGCTTGAATCAGATTGGCCACCGACAGAGGGGTATCCGTGGCCGGCTTGATTACTACCGTGTTACCGCAGATCAGCGCCGGCATCATCTTCCATGACGGGATCGCCATGGGGAAATTCCACGGCGTTATAAACGAGCAGACACCCAGCGGCTGACGCACTGTCATGTTAAACTTGTTTTCCATCTCCGAAGGCGTCGTCATACCGAAAAGACGTCGTCCCTCACCAGCCATGTAGAACGTCATGTCGATAGCTTCCTGAGTGTCACCACGCGTCTCTTTGATAACCTTACCCATCTCCTGTGTCATCTGCTGCGAGAAAGGTTCTTTTTGGTCAAGCATGCGCTGTGCAACCTTGTACAGGATCTCGCCACGTTTGGGAGCCGGGACCAGCCGCCACTTTTTGTATGCTTCGGTGGCGGCGTCAATCGCCGCCGCGACGTCATCAGCATTCGATTTCTGAAAGATACCCAGCACTTCGTCGGTATTGGCGGGGTTGCGGTTCTCGTAGGTTTTGCCCGACGAGGATTCAACCCACTCACCGTTGATAAAATTCTTGTAGAGTTTGGGACTGCTCATATCGTACTCCATAGGCTCCGTTTTTTTCGTTTCAGACGCACCAACTCAGGGGCCAGGGTGATTGTGAATTCATTCACAGTCACCGAAAGCAAGCTGTCAATATAGTTCTTATTTGGTTCTTGTCAACCGGTTTCACGGTTGTCGGCACAAGAATTTCGCCTTGTGCGACAACGGGTTACGGTAACGAGCGAGGACCTTGGGACTGGCTCGCTACGGGTCCGCTTATGCTCGGAAATCAGTGTTGGACAAACAGCATGTCCATACTTTCCAGAGAGATGCAGAGATTTCGTTGGTCATTCCGGTGCGTTTATCGTTTATATTAGAGAGAGTGCTCAGAGAGAAGAACCACTTGGAGAGCCTATGTACGCTTTTGTACTGACCACCTTGCTTTCGCTTCCGCTGTATCCGATCAATCCGATCAAGCAGGATACACTCAACATGATGAATATGCACTTTTCGGTCGGTGTGACCGCTCCGAACGGTCTGGTTCAAACGGGGGTTGAGTTCAGCGCCAAGTATGAGTTTCTGATAGTGCATCCACTGGTGCTGCGGGTGGCCGCTGACTATCGCATCAGCCGGATGAAGCATGTGCGCTACCCGGACGGCATGGTGTTTGGTCCCTTGCTGTCGCTGGAAGCGCTTTATTATAGAGGGACCAACCGGTTAACCGGTTTTATCGGCGGCGGGGCGGTGCTGGCGCTGTACGATCACAGCACGAGTCGGTCGGTGGCGGATTCGTTGGAGCTTCAAAATGACATTACCGATACCGGCTTCAGTAGAGCCAACGGGTATCGCCTGACCTTCGGTTTGCGCTTTCACCGAACGTACTCGCTGGAGGTGAGTATTACCGACGTTCGGCCCAGCTTCGTCTACAGCACCGACTTGGGGGACGGTTCCTATTCGCGTCGTTACGAAAAAACTCGTTTCAACGACTTCCGCGTGTCGTTTGGGTATCTCTTACCGCTGTACACTGGCAGGCATCGCACCCACGGTCCGGGGTAGTGCGCCGTAACCCGACATCCTTTGTGACTCAGTCATTGCGAGGAGCGAAGACACTCGTGTCGCAGAGACGCGCGTAGCGCAAGAGACAGGCTTGCCTGTACCTCGACTCCGCTCGGCATGAGGTTGGAGGTGACTCGGCATGACGTTATGGCCGGCGTTCGTAGCTATTCAGAAAATCGGTCTTGAACGATTCGAACCGTTGCTCCTCTATCGCCTTGCGTATTCCACGCATAAGGTTCTGATAGAAATACGTCGAGTGGTACGTCGCCAGCACCATGCCAGTGATCTCCGACTGATTGTATAGATGTCGGATGTATGCGCGGCTGTAGCGGCGGCAGACACGGCAGTCGCAGTTGGGATCGAGCGGCGTGCTGTCGTCGGCGTAGTCGGCATTGCGGTAGGTGATCTGACCGACCGATGTGAACACGTTTCCGGTGCGGGCATTGCGCGTCGGCAGAACGCAGTCGAACATGTCTATGCCGTATGACACCGCCATCAGAATGTCCTCGGGGTAACCGACACCCATGAGATAACGCGGTTTGTCCTTTGGGAGGTGTTCGATAGTGTGCGCGAGTATCTCTTCCATTTCGATCTTGCTCTCCCCCACCGAGAGTCCGCCGATGGCGTTGCCGGGGAAATCGAGCGACACGATTTGCTCAGCCGACTGCGTGCGCAGGTCCTTGTAGGTAGAACCCTGCACGATACCAAACAGCAGATTCTGTGGGCGGCAAACGTCCCCGTCTGCCCCATCATTCCCGTGGGCGGCAGACGTCCCCGTCTGCCCCAGCTTACTGTGGGCGGCAGACGTCCCCGTCTGTCCCAGCTTACTGTGGGCGGCAGACGTCCCCGTCTGCCCCGATTTACCGTGCTCGGCAAGGCACCTCTGCGCCCAGTCGTAGGTGCGGCGGACGCCGGTCTCGGCCAGGTCACGATCAGCGGGGTAGGGCACGCACTGGTCGAAGGCCATAATTATGTCAGCGCCGATTGCGTGTTGGATCTCTATCACGCGTTCAGGAGTGAACATGTGCGTGGAGCCATCGTGATGCGAGCGGAACTGTACACCCTCGTCGGTGATTTTCAGATTGTCACGCATCGAGAAAACTTGATACCCACCACTGTCGGTGAGAGTGGGCTTGTTCCAGCCGCTGAACGATGCCAGCCCGCCCTGTGACATGATGATATCGTGGCCGGGACGCAAATAGAGGTGATAGGTGTTGCCGAGGATAATCTCCGCGCCGCAACCTTCGAGGTCTTCGGCCGTCATCGCCTTGACCGCACCCGACGTTCCCACTGGCATGAAGGCCGGCGTCTTGAACGTGCCGTGCGCTGTTTTCACTTCACCTCGCCGGGCGGAGGCGTCGGTGGTGTGTAGTTTGTAGATCCGGTCGGTCATTGTCCATTTCGTAGGTCGAAACCCCTGCGGTTTCGACATCTTCCCACCTGCCGCTCCGCTCTAGGTGGGGTACCACACGTGTCACCCTGAGCGGAGTCGAAGGGTCCATCAATTGCATCAGAGACGTCACGCTTCGACTCCGCTCAGCATGACGGGGATGGCAGGATCGCAGGGATCCTGCCCTGCTATTATGCACTCCCCGTAGGTCGAAACCCCTGCGCTGAGAGTCCGCCGTAGGAGGGGTTTCGACACAGCTAAACCTGTTCTTCGTGCTTCGCGCGCCCACCTGCCACTTCGCTTTAGGTGGGGTACCAGTTCTTGCGAAACCCGGACGAACGTCCGGACCACCCTGCCGCGACTCTAAACAAATCAGATTGCCACGCCACCTGCGGTGGCTCGCAATGACGGATTCCAGCGCTTTCATCCCCTCACCCCACCAGCTCGAGCGCTTGCTGCAGGTTCGTCACACTGAGCAGTTCGATGGGTTTGTCGCTCGCCTTCTCCAAGTTTCCCTGTGGCAGGATCATGCGCGTGAAGCCCATCCGCGCAGCCTCGTTGATGCGGCGGTCGATCATCGTCACCGGTCGTACCTCGCCAGACAAACCGACTTCACCAACACAGATCGTCTTGGAATCAACATTCCGGTTGAGCAACGATGACACAATCGCTACCAAAAGCGGCAGGTCGATTCCGGGTTCGGACAATTTCAGTCCGCCTGCGACCGAGACGAAAACGTCGTTGGTAGCCATCGGGTAGTCGCATCGTTTTTCGAGGATAGCCAACAAGAGCGACAGCCGTTTATTGTCGATGCCGCCTGCGACCCGCTGAGGATTGCTGTATCCGGCGGCGGTGACCAGCGCCTGGAGTTCTACCAGGATGGGACGGTTGCCCTCGACAATCCCGGCCACGACCGAGCCGCTACGAGGTTCATCGGAATGTCCGGTCAAAAAAAGCGACGATGGGTTGGCCACTTCGATCAGACCACGTTCGGCCATCTCAAACAGACCGATCTCAGCGATGGATCCAAAGCGGTTTTTGGTGGCGCGCAGCATTCGGTAGAGATGCGATGAATCCCCCTCGAAATAAACCACCGTATCGACCATGTGCTCAAGCACTTTCGGTCCCGCCACCATCCCTTCTTTCGTGACGTGCCCGACCAAAAAGAGCGCCCAGCCACCGCTCTTGGCTAACGTAATCAACCGGTTGGCCGTCTCGCGCACCTGAGCCACCGTCCCAGGTGGTGAATCGAACATCTCGCTGGCCACGGTCTGCACAGAGTCGATGATCACAACCTGATGTTCGTTGACGCCCACCCGCTCGATGATTTGTTCGAGGCTGCTGCAGTTCACGACGGTAATGTTGTCACCCTTGACTTGCAGCCGGTCGGCGCGCCGCTTGATTTGTGGCAGTGATTCCTCGCCGGTGATGTACAGGACTCTCAGCCCTTGCTGCGAGTATGCTTCGGCAGCTTGCAGCACCAGCGTAGACTTGCCGATCCCCGGTTCGCCGCCAAGCAATACGGTCATGCCTGCAAGCAACTGTCCACCCAGTACCCGGTCAAACTCGACAATGCCACTGACGAAACCGGATTGACGGTCGATAGTGACCTCGGACAGTCGTTGGGCCACGGCCATCGGGGTAGCGCCGCCGCGTGTGGTGCTGGTGGGCACTCGTTCCTCGATAAGACAATTCCACTGAGCGC
>DAOVOW010000199.1 GCA_030629485.1 bacterium | reverse complement strand
GTATATCAATAATCACTTGACATGAGACGGTCTCTGCGATAACTTTCATGTACAGCATTGATCACATCATCGACGCACGCACGAATAGGGACAGTTTTGAGTATTATCCGTAATTGACCCCGCGTCGGTTCGGACAAGACAGAAGAAAAGGAGGACATGATGACTAAGAGTAAGAACAGAAATTCAACCAATGGGCTATGGCCACTCTTCATTGTTGGATTGATTTCGTGCACCTTGATGTTTGGTTGCTGTTGTGACGACTGCGAGGACGGCGTTATGGGACCAGCCGGACCGTCACCGGTCATAATTGTCCCGGACTCAACGGAGGACATACAAGAGGCCATCGACTTGCTGGCCCGGGCTGGAGGTGGCACCGTTTACATCAGAGCGGCACAGTACACTCTCTCTCAGGGACTACACATCGGCAGTTCCAACATAACGGTTAAAGGCGACCAGGGTACCCTCATCGCCCTTGATGATCATGTTAACCAGCCGGTAATCCTGGTCGGCAGTGAGGCGGAAACTCCGACTGTCGGTATCGAGAATATCAGGATCGAGAACCTGGAGCTTGATGGAAACACGGATTCTCAGGATTCTGAAACGGATCCTAACAGACCGTGGATAAGAAACAATGGTATAGACATTCGGATGGCCAGCAAAGTATGGATCACCGGGGTCGATATACACGATGCTCGGAGCGGAGGCTTGGTGGCCAGTTGGAATCCGCGTTTCATATTCGTAGACAAATCGTCATTTCACCACAATTTCTTTGACGGCATCGCGTTGTATGACGGTGAAGATATTCAGGTCTCCAACTTCTTCTGCTATGAAAACGGAGCCGCAGGCTTGAGTCTCGACAACGGTCTCGAGAACGTGGTGTTCAGCGCAAGGTCGATCCTTAACAATGGAGATGTCGGGATATTCGCACGGCACTCGGCGGACTTGACTTTTCACGGTCTTCTGGTCGGACATAATGGAAGTCATGGATGTTTTCTCTCACATCAGGAAATCGGAACCTCCACCGGCGCGACCAGACTCTTCTTCAACAGTTGTTCGTTTATCGATAACGATGGATATGGATTCTGGCTCGCTTCGCCGGCAAGTGAATCGCCCAACAATACCGTTGTCGGATGTTTGTTCTCCGGTAATACTCAAGGTGCTTTGGAAGTAGATCCCAATGGGGAATTATATCAAGAGGGAAATGTCTATCAATGACATTTGCTGTTATAGTTGTTGGCAAACATTAGTAGCTTTGAATCAAATCTGGATTACACAGATTCTATGGCGTTGCCTCAGGCGGTGACGTGTCAAGGGGCAGTCGAGGGCGTCTGCCACCCATACGAATTGCGGAGATAGATACTACTACCGCAACCTCAACTCGTACACTAACGTGTCCTCGTCGCGATCCATCCAGATAGTATCCCCGTGATTGCGGAAGTCGGCAATGAAGGTGTCGCGCGGTACACGCATCGAGTCGCAGTTGCCAAGGTCGATTGTCTGTGGACGGAAGACAGCGATGTTGGTGCCGAACCCGTCGACAATACCGGAACTGCTACAGAAGTTCGCCATCCTACCGGACCGTTCCGGGTAATGTATCAGTTGATAGCGCGTGTTCTCATCGACAATCAGGTTGACCGAGTCCAATTTCTCCCCGACAAAATCAGGATCGTACACGCGATAGGTTCCCACGAACTGCTCTGTGATCGGTTCGTCTTCGTCCTTCTCACAGCCGACGGGGAGCAAGGCGAGAATCAGAGCAAACGTCGAGAGTTTTCGCATCCAATCAGCTTTCGGACAATAATGTCACTCACCTTGTGGCGGACGAATCTTCAGATTCGGCCGCTGTTGAAAAGACGCTGCGGTTTCCCGCTGAATCTGAAGATTCAGCGGGCACGGATACGTGTCATGCATCGACTTCGCTCAGCATGACACCTGTCGAAACCACAGGGGTTTCGACCTACCAGAACAGCGCCCGCCTCAGTCGTCACCCTGAGTGCATCCAAACGTCACCCTGAGCGGAGTCGAAGGGCGACTCACTGAGTTCCGCCCCAAACGAGTTTGAGACGGCCACCCACACAGGGCGTACGGCCTACCCGCCCGCAGGGCGAAGAACAGGCTTGCCTGTAACGAAAACGTAGTCTGTTCTGTTCAGCCGTTGCTTTCCGAAACGTTCAGAGGCGCTGATTTGTTGTCGGATGGATTAGCCTCTTTGTCATAGTGGTATTCCACCGACGCCTTGACGAAATCGCGAAATAACGGATGCGGTTTGGTCGGACGCGATTTCAACTCCGGATGGAACTGCACGCCGACAAACCAGCGATGGCTCGGCACCTCGACAATCTCGACCAACCGTTCGTCCGGTGACAACCCACACAGGTTCAAGCCGGCCTCGAGAAGCATCTCACGGTAGGCGTTGTTGACTTCATAACGATGCCGATGCCGCTCCGATATTTCCTTTTTACGGTAAGCCTCCGCCGAGCGGGAACCCTCGGCCAGCACGCAGGGGTAGGCGCCGAGACGCATGGTGCCACCCAGTTCGGTGACACCTTCCTGGTCGGCCATCAGATGGATCACGGGATGTTTCAGATCACGGTAAAACTCGTAACTGTGGGCGTCCTCGAGACCGCAGACATTGCGGGCGTACTCGATCACGGCGCACTGCATCCCGAGGCAGATGCCGAGAAACGGGATGTTCTTCTCACGCACGTAGCGAATAGACTCGATCTTGCCTTCCACCCCGCGTTCACCGAAGCCCCCCGGTATCAACAGCCCGTCGATATCGTGCAGGAGTTTCTCGGCGCCGTGCTGCTTGATATCTTCGGATGAGGTCCAGATCAAATCGACCTCGGCTTCACTGTGCACACCGGCATGGACAAACGCTTCGATTATCGATTTGTACGCATCCTTAAGGTTCACGTACTTGCCGCAAATGCCAATCTTGATGCGATGGCGAGGCTGGTGGATCTTGTCAACCATCTCCGTCCAATCATCAAGGTCCGGTTCTCCGGTTTCCCAGCCGAAATGCTTGCAGATGATGTCGTCCAGTTCCTGGGTGCGAAATTCCAGCGGGACATCATAGATAGTGCTCACATCTTTGGCCGAAATAACCGACCGTGGTGTCACCGAGCAAAAGAGACTTATCTTCTGACGCAGGCTTTCGGAGATCGGTTCGGCCGAACGGCACAACAACATGTTCGGCTGGATACCGATAGCGCGCAACTCGCGCACCGAGTGCTGGGTCGGCTTGGTTTTGAATTCGCCGGCTGTTTCGATATAAGGCACCAGGGTGACGTGCACGAACATGGTATTCTGGGGTCCCTCTTCCTGGCCCATCTGTCGAATAGCCTCCAGGAACGGCAGCGATTCGATATCACCGACGGTGCCGCCGATCTCAGCAATGACGACATCGCACGGCTCTTCATCGCCAATGCGCTCCAGTTTCTTGATGCGGCCCTTGATCTCCTCGGTAACGTGCGGAATCACCTGCACAGTAGCGCCCAGATAGTCACCGCGTCGTTCGCGCGTGATAATAGTATGATAGACCTGGCCGGTGGTGACGTTGTTCTGCTTCGTCAGCGACTGGTCAAGAAACCTTTCGTAGTGTCCCAGATCGAGATCGGTTTCGCTGCCGTCGTCGAGAACAAACACCTCACCGTGCTGGAACGGATTCATAGTGCCCGGGTCGACGTTCAGGTATGGATCAAGCTTGAGGTTGCGCACTTTCAGCCCCCGCCGTTGCAGCAGGAGGCCGATCGACGATGCAGCGATACCTTTGCCCAACGCCGAAACGACACCACCCGTCACAAATATGAACTTCGTCCTCTTGGTCATCTGTTACCTCAACTATATAGATCGTCCAACTTTTTCAAATCACTCCGGGTGTCCACCGAGATCGTGTGCAATCGCGTCTTGAACAGGTGGATCTGCCCGCCGTTTTCGAGGATGCGCAATTGCTCCAATGATTCCGCTTTCTCCAGTTTTGTCCTCTTCCACGACGCAAACCTGGTCAGGGCGGCGCGGCGAAAGAAGTAGACACCGATATGACCGATGAACGGCCACTGATCGACGCGGCTGCTGCGACCGGCGCGCTGCAAGTACGGCAGCGGGTAGCGTGAGAACCATAGCACCCGGTCGTTCTTGTCGGCTACCAACTTCACGACGTTGGGTCGGATATTATCAAGCAATTCCTGGGAGAATCTGTGCTTCTCTCATTGATATCATTCTGTCTGGCGGTCATTCTGGCTGATCTCTTCCTTCCGGTGCTCAACAGGCTTCAAAGTAAAGAGATGACTCTTCTGGGCTCCGGGAATATGTTCATTTACCTTTCGCTTGTTGGCGCGGCTGTTGTCACCGGTTTAGTTGCGGGGAGTTATCCGGCACTTTTTCTCTCCGCCTTTCAGCCTGTCAAAATCCTGAAGAGGGATATCAGCAGAGCTCGGAAGGGATCCGTTCTTCGGACTGTTCTTGTTGTCAGCCAATTTTCCGTGTCTGTGCTTCTGATCATCATGACTATAGTCGTCTATAAACAAATGCAATTCATCCGAAACACTGAACTTGGTTTCTCGCGTACACAGATCGTGCATATTACGGTGAACGACCAATTAAGAGACGCCCATAAAACCTTCAAGGATAGGCTGCTGCAAGACCCGCGTATCCTTAACGTTACCTTTGCCTCTGCTCCTCCCCACCTCCTGTTCAATGTCAATGATTTCGAGTGGGAGGGCATGGACGCGGATAAGGAAGTGGAATTGAATTTTCTGTATGTCGACCATGATTACGCGGAGACATTTGATCTGGAGATCGTGCAGGGTCGGGATTTTTCCGAGGAATACCCTACGGACGCCTCAGAGGCTTATGTGGTCAATGAATC
>DAOVOW010000225.1 GCA_030629485.1 bacterium | reverse complement strand
GTGCCGCTCTGGCTTCGATGGTTTGTCGGCTCTCAATCGGCAAGAAGCAGTTCGACAAGGTCAGGGATGAGTTGACTCAGGTCAGGGATCATGGTGATGAACTTCGCGCCGAACTCACCCGGTTGGTCGAGACCGACAAGGAAGCATTCAACAAGGTGATGGATGCATTCAAACTGCCCGCCGGACAGGAGCGTGACGATGCCGTTGAATTCGCCAACAAAGAAGCGGCGAACGTTCCCTTAGAGGTGATGAAGAAGTCACTCGAAACGCTGAAGCTGGCGCGCGTAGTAGCAGAAAAGGGAAATCAGAACTCGATCACCGATTCCGGGGTGGCCGGTCTGATGGCGATAGCCTCAGTCCACGGAGCCGGATATAACGTGCGCATCAACCTGACTTCCATCAACGATCAGGCGTTTGTTACGAAACTAAATGGTGAGGTGGCTGTTATAACAAAAGAAGCTGAGGATCTTGCGTCACAGATCAGGAAGATGGTTGAGAGCAAGCTATAGATGAAACATCGAATCGACCTGCATCTGCACACCAGTCATTCCGACGGGCTTAGTACGCCATCGGAGTTGTTGGAGATAGTCCGTCGCCGCAAACTGGCCGCGTTCGCGGTTACCGATCACGACACGCTGGCCGGGTTTCATGAGTGGCGCTCTTTGCTTGGCGAAGGCGACCCGGAACTTGTTCCCGGTCTGGAGTTGTCGTGCCGATCGGAAAACGGTGAGTTGCACATGTTGGCCTATCTTTTCGATCCTGATACGGAACCCTTGCGAGTGGCCCTGGCCGACTTTCAGAACAAGAGAAATGAGCGCGGACGTGAGATGGTTCAGAAACTCAACGAGATGGGTATTGAGATCAACTATGACGACGTCCTTGAGGTGGCCGGTTCGGCAGCGGTGGGTCGACCGCACGTGGCCGAGGCGCTGTATCGACGCAAAGCGGTTGCCACGTATGACGACGCATTCAGACGGTACATCAGCAATCGCGGTCCGGCCTACGTACCCAAACAGAGCTTTGCACCGGCAGCGGCGATCACCTTGATACATGCCGGCGGTGGAGTTGCGGTGCTGGCTCATCCGATGGTCGACGGCGCTGTCGACCGGATCGAAGAACTGGTGGCCCTCGGTCTTGACGGTGTTGAGGTGCATCATCCTGACCACAAGCAGAACGAGACACAAAGGCTTAAAGAGATGGCAGCACGCTTCCGACTGGTCTGGACAGGCGGGTCCGACTTCCATGGTCGAGGTGGCCGCTGTGGTTCAGTTGGTTCGGAGGCGGTGCCGATAGAATGTTTACACGAACTCAAGAAGCGGGCTTCGCAGAGACAGGCTTTGCAGAAACGAGGATCAGTTTGAAAACGATGGCAACATGTCTACTCATTGTGGTGTTAGCGTCGATTGGCTGGGCAGGTGAGTCGCTGACTGAAGAACAGCAGATGCAGATTATCGAGGATTACATGCTGGTTACGCGACAGCGTCCTGCTGAATCGATGGCCGCTCAGGATGACCACGATGATTCGTCGCCTTCGCTGACATACAAGTGCGGCACACCGGCTATCCTCAGGTTCGTGACCAACTATGATAGACTGGACCAGGGTCTGCTCAAATCGCTCGGGGTTCAACTGGTTTTGAGGCCGACGAATCTTACCGATTCCATCGACTCGCCCAGGGGTCTGTTCCGGGTACACTATGCGATCTCCGGTACTGATGCGCTATTTGGGGGGGCGGGGACGGCGGCTCAAATCGCCGACATAATGGACTCGGTCTATACATACATCGTGGAGACGCTTGAGTACCCGGCTCCGCCCCAGGACGGCTACGAGCCGGGCGGGGACGAGAAGTATGACATTTACATGGTGAACCTCGGCAGCATGTTCTACGGGATGACATATACCGATTCGCTCAGATATGGTGATTCTCTGAAGGCCACGTCGTTTATCGAACTCAATGCCGACCCAAGGCGCTTGCACGGTTACAATAACGACCCCCACAGTCCCATGGATGCTATCCGGGTAACGGCGGCGCACGAGTTCTTTCACGCTGTGCAGTTCGGCATCGACTGGGGTGAGGCCGAAGATATCGGCAGCGAGTACGATGAGAGGCGTTACTGGATGGAGATGTCGGCGGTCTGGATGGAAGAGGAAATCTATGATGACATCAATGACTATTACTACTATCTGGAGCACTTCTTCAACGTTCCTGAGTACTCTATTCAGCGATTCAATAGCATACTGGATCTGCATCCCTATGCGTCGGTCGTCTTCCCGATCTACTTGAGTGAGCGGTTCGGTCGTGACATTATCAGAGATATCTGGTTGCTTTGCGGAGAGCTTGGATTCGGTCCGAGTTTTCTGCAGGCCGCCGATTTAGCTATCTGGGAAGCGAGCGATCATACTCAGGATTGGACGTCGGCGTTCTCGGAGTTTGCCCTTTGGAACTATCTCACTGGAGAACGGGCCGATCTGACCATACGAAAGGGCTACAACTTAGATTTGATCACCGGCTACTCGGAGAAAGAGGCATACCCGGCTATTCCATTTGAAAAGTTGCACGCCCATTACAGGTACCCGGATTCGGTTATAGCCAACAAGAACCTTGCAGAAAGCCCTCGCCATAACGGCGCCTACTACCTAAGTCTGCATCTGCTTGAGACGGCGGATATCGTGCCCGACACTACTCTCTGGGTATGCGACTTGGGTGCGGGTGCGTTTCCCAACTGTACCGATTCTATTCAGATACGCGACACCGTGGGTTGGGGGGATCCGTATTACAGCTACATCACCCACGTCGATACCACCATGTTCAATATATACATGGCTCTTGGCAACCCCTACGTGCCGACGCTTCCTGACCCCTGGGGTGTGAACATTATCTATCAACTCGAGGAGGCGCCTGACTCTTTGATCGTAGAACGATATTACGCCGATGATGATGCCACTTACCAGATTTATCTACCGAATTACGCGGAGTATCGATCACTGACGTTTATCCTGACACCGGCGTCCACCGATCGAGCATTCTACGAAGTGCCTCAGTACCGCATAATGTGGGTTGGGTACAGCATCAGTGAGAGCAATTATGACTCCTTGTTGGTTGAGGTTCCGGGTGCCGTACTGGACCCATACCCCAATCCGGCCGTGGTTGAGGAGATGGATCGACCAAGGGTGACTTTCCGTTTGAGAGTGCCGACCGACAGCGCAAGCTACCCGATGTACGGTCTTCCCTTTGTCGCTCAGGATACATACTTGCAGATCGATGTCTACACTATAGCCGGCGAACGGATCAAAACGGTTATTCGCAATGACCGGCAGGATGAGCGCACCGGGACACAGCAACGAGAAGGGGAGTTCCTTGCCGAGTGGGATCTGACCAACGAGTCCGGCGCCGATGTTGCATCGGGGGTCTACCTGGTGTACGCACGTCTGTTCTCCAACGCGAAACGTGGCGTCCTGCTGGCTGAAGATCACACTAAGCTGCTCATTGTTCGATGAAGCTACGGCCGCGATTGATTAGCAGGATTGCACTGTTCTCGGCCCTCATATACGTTCTCTCTTATGCGACAGCATATCTGCCGAATGTCAGTTTCGTTTTTTTCATAGTTTTCGCAGCCGGGTATCTGTGGGGTGCGCAGGCGGGCGTACTGGTCGGTCTGCTCGGTATGTGGCTGTGGAGTTCGTTCAATCCGTTCGGGCCGGCGGCGATTCCGCTCATGGCGGCTCAGATGATCGGCGCGGCAGCCGGCGGCATCGTTGGCGCCCTGTTTCGTCGAAGATGTAACCACGCGGTGGATCAAATTACGTCGTCGCAGCTTATTGCTGTTTCGGTTCTCTGCACGGCAGCTTTTTATCTGCCGGTTAACACGGTGGACGCCTGGCTGTATCAGCCGTTTTGGCCGCGTTTTATTGGCGGATTACCGTGGGCGGCGATCTCGCTGGTGTCAAACGCTGTGATTTTCCCTTTGCTTTTCAGCGTAGTGGTCCGTTTATATGGCCGGGAAGGTAACCTTGAATGATCGCGCGCGTTTGCATACTGGCCGTTGTGACAACGATTCTCTTCTCCGCTGTTTCGGCGCAGGAGGCTGACTCGATCTATGCGGACACTTTAGTAGACAGCCTGCCGCCGGTCTTGTTGGATAGCATTGATATCTCTTTGCCCCCGAGCGACAGCCTTGCCGACACGAGCGCGGTTGGATTGAGTTTTGATGAACGGTACGAGCGGTACCGCCGGGATCATCCTGAGCGAACCCCCGCGCTGTCATACTTCGACAGCCTGGTCCAGTACTTCGCGTCGCCGCGCCTGAACCTGAGAGCGCAACGGGAGCGCTCGATCTATCATGATGCCGGTGACTACTTTCGATTCGATCCGTCTTACTTCACGCTAGACCACCAGATCACGCCGATGCGAAAAACAGTGCAGCCTTTTGGGCTGTCAGGCGACCGTATGAACCTGGTTATCAACCGCATGAGAGTGCATCCTTTCGATCACGTCGTCGAACCGGACGGATTGGTGGACCTCAATGACCTGCCGACAGCCTTCGATCACGATTTGTACCTTATGGCCGGACCGGTGGGTCGTTTGTTCGGCGGGCGGCAGGTGATCGC
>DAOVOW010000100.1 GCA_030629485.1 bacterium | reverse complement strand
GTCACCGACAATGCCGTAATTGGCAACGTTGAAAATCGGCGTATCCTTGTCTCTGTTAACCGCTACGATTGTCTGCGAGGAACGCATCCCCACCAGATGCTGGATCGCGCCGGAGATACCAACCGCCAGGTAAAGTTTGGGGTTAACCGTCTTGCCGGTCTGGCCGACCTGCTGCGAATACGGCACCCAGCCGGCGTCGACGATGGCCCGCGAAGCTCCCACCGCGCCGCCCAGCGCCGCCGCCAGTTCGTTTATCAACGGCAGGTTCTCGGCGGCTTTCATTCCTCGACCGGCCGAGACTATGATGTCCGCTTCGGTCAGATTCACCGCGCCCGAAGACTCAACCTTGCGCTCCTTGACGGTCATCTTAGACTCGAAAACAGACCCGTCGACGGTTTCCGCAACCACTTCGCCGGCGCCCTCTTTCGATTCCGGGAATATTTTGCCGCGCACTGAGGCGAAGAACGGCCCGCCGCCATTCTTGACGATCTGCGAAAGCACGGAACCGCCGTAGTTCGGTCGCGTCGCCACCAGCTTGTCGCCATCGAGCACCAGACCGGTAGTATCGGAAGCCATGGGGCCGCCGTTGGCCGCCGCCAACCGACCTAACAGCGCTTTGCCGTAGAATGTCGCCGGACCCAGGACGACCTCGGGCTGATGCTTCTCGATCAACGCTGTAAGCACTTTGCAATAAATCTCATCGTTGAAAAACTTCAAGCTATCATGCGTCACCGCCAGCACTTTACCGCCGCCTCGCGAGGCGAGGTCGGATGCTCCGGCGTCACTGTCGGACAGATATGCGGTCATTATTTCACCGCCGAGCGATTTGGCGGCTTCGATTAGTTCGTATGATGCCGGTATCGGCTTGCCCTCTTTTTGCAATGCAATGGTCAGTATTTTCATTCGTACACCTTCTGTCAAACATTGTCGATCATAACCATATTGCCGCCCAATATAGGTAACGCGAACGGCTTAGGCAATAGTTTTGGCCCGGTCAAGCCGGGTTTCTCGCGCTTCGCGCGTCCGCCACCCTTCGACTCCGCTCAGGGTGACGTTGGAGGAATGCTCAGGGTGAGGTTGTGCACTCTATTTCAACAGGTCGCGAAAGACCTCATCCACATCCGTCAACCGGTCCACTTGGAACAGCCTCGGGCGCAGCGTAGCCGCGCCGGGGAAGCCTTTGACGTACCAGCCCAAATAGCGGCGCATCATCTTCATGCCGCGCTCTTCCCCGTACTCCTCGACCATCAATCGCGCGTGCCGTTTCGCGGTTTCGATACGTTCGGCAGGAGTGGGTTCATCGAGTAGTTCACCGGTCTCGAGATAGTGATGCATCTGCCTGAAGATGTCCGGGTTACCCATCGCCGCCCGTCCGACCATGACAGCGTCACAGCCGGTTTCGTCAAGCATCCGTCGGGCGTCGAGCGGCGTCCGCACGTCGCCATTGCCGATGACGACGATATCCACCGCCTCTTTGAGACGTTTGATCGCCGACCAGTCGGCTTTGCCGCTGAATCCATCAGCCTTACTTCGAGCGTGAAGGGTCAGGGCCAAGACCCCCTCTTCCTGGGCGATATGTCCTGCCTCCAGATAAACAGGGCTTGACCCTGCCCAGCCGGTGCGCATCTTGATGCTGACGGGAGTGGCGCCGGCGCCATCCACCACCGCTGCGATAATCTCGCGCGTCAGCCCCAAATCCTTCAGCGCCGCCGCGCCGCCGTTCTTGTTGACCACTTTCCTGACCGGACAGCCGAAGTTGATATCAACCAGGTCCGGGCCGAACTCATCCACAGTGATCTGCGCAGCCCGCCGCATACTTTCAGGATTCGCGCCAAAAAGCTGTATCCCAAGCGGTTGTTCGTCTTTCTTGAAGGCCATCATAGATCGGGTTTTCCCTTGATTGCGGATCAGACCCTCCGATGAGATCATCTCCGTGAAAGTCATGGCAGCGCCTGCTTTCAGCACCATGACCCGGAAAGGTCGGTTGGAAATGCCCGCCAGCGGCGCACAGACAACCCGACCGGTCAAGTTCAGATTTCCGATTCTCATGCCGACAATATAACCATGCCTTCGGCATGCGACAAGCTCGTCTGCCGAAACTGACATGGGATGGCCAAGGCTGGTATAGAATTACGCTCAGAAAAAGGAAGTTCGGTCCACATACGAAAGGGTTTCCCCATGCCGGAGATTATTGTAAAGTACGACAACAAAGTTGTCGAACGGATCGTTACGGAGAAGAAACGCATCTCCATCGGTCGCGGTAACGAAAACGATATTGTCCTGGAGAACCGTGGTGTCTCGCGCAAACATGCCATGATCGAATTCAACGACAAGGCCGCTGTCCTCATTGACAACGAGTCGCTCAACGGCACTTTCGTGAACAGTCGTAAGGTCTCCGAAGAGGTGCTGCGCGATCAGGACGTCATCACGATCGGCAAGTATTCGCTGGTCTACAATACGGAAGCCACCCATGAGGGCAGCGAAGCAGCCAACTTCGACGGCACCATGGTGCTCAACACCAAACAGCAGAAGAAGCTGTTGGAAAACGACCGGATGGAACGACAGATCGTCGAGAAGTACGGGGGTTCTGTCCTGCTCGGCGTGGAGAACGCCGACTTCGCCGAGCACCGCCTGGATCGTGAGGTATCGACCATCGGTAAAGCCAAGTTCGTGCATATCAGGGCCAAGGGCTTTTGGCTGTCCGGCATCCAGGCCAAGATCGTTCAGGAGGGCCACGTATTCTCTCTGGTCAACCTGGGTAAGGCGGGCAAGACGAAGGTCAATGGCGAAGTGACAAGTCAGTGTGTTCTGAAGAATGGTGATCTGGTCACGGTCGGCAAGACCACTTTCAAATTCGTCGAAGGCAAGAACTGATGAAGTATGGGTTGATCTCCGATATCCACGCCAACCTGGAAGCGCTCACTGCCGTTTTGAGTGATTTGGAGAAACAGAGGGTTGACAGCATCCACTGTCTGGGTGACGTGGTCGGCTATGGCGCCGATCCCGAAGCCTGTTTGAAACTGATCCAGCAAACCTGTGACACTAAACTCATGGGCAACCATGAGTACGCGGCCCTGGGTCTGCAGTCGGTGGAACAATTTAACGAGGCTGCCAAGGCTGCTGCTGAATGGACACAGCAGACACTCAATGAAGACGCTGTGGCCATTATGGCCAATTTCGAAATCGACCGCGCTCTTGATGATATGTACCTGGTGCACGCTTCACCGTTCGAGCCGGACCGATGGCACTACGTCTTTGCCGCTGAGGACGCCATCCGTGGATTCGAGCGGATGAAGCAGGATCTCGGTTTCTTTGGACATTCACATATTCCCATAATCTTGAGGCACAGGCCGGGCAGGCTGCCCCACGTGCAAACCGGGCACAACTTCGTCGCCAATCCGGAAGGCCGCTATTTGATCAACGTGGGCTCGGTCGGACAGCCGCGTGACAATGACCCGCGCGCCTGTTACGTCGTCTATGAATCGGACGAGCGAGACATAGAATTTCATCGTGTCGAGTATGACGTTGCGACCGCTCAGAGCAAGATGAGCAAAGCCAGTCTGCCGGAAGCATTGATCAGCCGCCTGTCGGCAGGAATCTGAGAAGGGTAGAACATGAGCAAGTATTCTTCATACGTGCTTTTTCTTCTGATCTCCGTTTTCGTGGTGATCCTATACGTTAACGATTTCAGTCCGCTGCAAAGCCTGCAGCAATCCATGACCGATCAGTTTGTTGCCATGACTACCCCCGAGGGCGACCGGCCCAACGTCGTCGTTGTTACCATCGACGGCCGAGCTCAGGATGAGTACGGATCCTGGCCATGGAATCGCGACCTGGCCGCCGATTTGCTCGCCGCTACGGCCTCCGGCGAACCGAAAGTGATCCTGGCCGACTTCGATCTCAGCGAAGACGCCTATCAGGATTCCGCCGGCTTTACGGCCGTTTTGGCCGGGCAGCTTTCGTGGATGGATAACGTCATCTTACCATACGACATCGCCCTGGCCACCTATCGCAGCAGCAAGACCAATAACCCGGATCACCTGTTCAATTACTCCCTGGCCATCGACAATCCGCTGGGTTTGATGGACGAGGACGCCAGCCTCCAGGTCAGAAAAGTGTTCTTACCGGCTGAGAAACTACTGGAACACGATCCTTACCTTGGTTTCAATTACACGATGCCGGATGAAGATCGAGTGCTGAGGCATCAACCGCTGGTAATGAACTATGAAGGCTACTACTACCCGTCGATGTCGCTGCTGGCGGCTGCAATCTTTCTGGGAGTATCGCCTGACGACGTCAAGGTCATCGAGAAAGAAGCGGTCCATGTCGGTAGTCAACGTGTGATTCCGATCGATAACACCTGCGCCTGTTATGTAAGACATTATCCCACCACCGCCTTCAAACGGTATTCGGCCGAGGAGGTTCTGGAGGACGGCTTTGGTTTCAGTGCGCTCAAGAACAAGGTGGTTCTGGTGACCGTGGATGATCCATCCATAACTGAGGTCTTCCGCACGCCGATCGAAGAAGCCACACCTAAGTACCTCATTACGGCCAGCGTGATCGAAAACATTATCAATAATAACATGCTGAAAGTAAAGGATGAACGTGCCGGCCTGAATATGATTCTCCTGTTTCTCCTGGGTGCGATTTGCGCTTTCGTTCTGCCCCAGGTTTCGCTGTTGTATCGCATCGTCATCCTGGTCGGCGGTTTGGTACTAGTGGGCAATGTCAACTACTTCATGATTAGTTCCTTCAATGTGGCGCCAACGACAGTCTATTTCGGCCTGGAGCTAATCCTGTTCATGTTTGCCGCCGCCATGCTTGAGTCCGGCTTGCTGGCCGGCACTGCCGAAACAAGTGGTGCTAAAGCTTTCGGACCAAGAGCTAAAGCCGCCTCCAAACGCGCCAAGGGTCAACCAGCACCGGTTACACCGATTCCCGTTCGTGAAATCGTGGCCGGCACCAATGATCCGAATAGTCAAGAGACTGCTGTCCTCAGTATGGATGATAGCCGTCCAAGTGTTGCCGACTATCAGGCCATCGATATCGACACGTCGGCCGACCAGACGACAGCCACACCGGCCGATGGTGTCCAGCCGTCACCACACGCTTCCCTGGAGCGCACCATAGACGCCGATATCCCGTTGGACGATAGCGCCGGTCCGGAGATAATTTCACCCGAGCCGACTGAGACAGGTTCCGAGAAGGCACGTGCGGCGTCATCTTCCAGCGGTGATGAGGATTCAGCATCACCTGATGACTCCGGGATATTCGACACACCGTCTGGATCCGCACCACTCCCACAGCGAGGCGAACTCAAAAACCTGGGGCGTTATCAGATCACCGGCATCCTCGGCAAGGGCGCCATGGGCACCGTCTACCGCGGTGTCGATCCGGCCATCAACCGGCCAGTGGCGCTCAAGACGATCCGGCTCGACTTCGTCACCGACCCGGAGGAGATGGCTGAACTTAAAGAACGACTCCACCGGGAAGCGCAGGCGGCCGGTAAACTCTCGCATCCCAACATCGTTACTATCTATGATGTGGGAAGTGAAGGTCACCTTCAGTATATTGCGATGGAATACCTTGAGGGGCGTACTCTCGAGGATATGATCAAAAAGAAGACCAAGTTCAACTACCGAATCATCGCCGAAATCATCATGCAGATCTGCTCCGCTCTTGAATACGCTCACCAGCAGGGTATCGTGCATCGAGACATCAAACCGGCTAACATCATGATTCTGAAAGACTACCGCGCCAAGGTTATGGATTACGGCATCGCCCGCGTGGAATCAAGTTCCATGACCAAGACCGGCATCGCCATGGGTACGCCCAATTACATGTCGCCGGAGCAACTCAAGGGACAGACGCCCGATCAGAGGGCTGATCTATTCAGTCTCGGCGTTGTGATGTACGAACTGCTGTTAGGGCGGCGACCGTTCAAGGGTGAGAACATCACGTCGCTGATTTACTCCATCCTGCACCAGGAACCGCAGAAACCGTCGAACATCAATCCGCAGGTGCCGCTGCTGTTCGACCGCATCATCGATCGGTGCCTCAAGAAGGACCCGGCTGAACGGTATCAGAAAGCTACTGATATCATGGTCAACCTGAAGGACTTCGTGGAAGCGTTCGCAGGCAAGAGGTAAAACACCACAACGAGTCAGATACAAGTGGGGTCGCTGCGATTTCGGTCACAGCGACCCTTCTGCTGTCGAGGGACGACCTCAGGGCGTCTGCCGCCTACAAAGCACCTTGACCTGTAGCCTATGTCTTGAAGTTAACATCGTAGATTGCCCCGGGTCTGTTAGACCGACTAACCCTGTTCGGCCGAGTCCTCTTCGGCTGACAGTATATCCTCCACCAGCGACATGGCCACGCCGGAGAGCATTGCCTCGACGCCAAGTTGAGTGAAGTCGGATGAGATCAACTCGCGGTTCATGCCGCCATACAGCGAACATGACGCACCCCTCTCCACGACCAGTCCGGACAACTGCTCGGGCTTCTCAGAAACGAACGTTACCTCGCGCAGTTCATCGGAGACTACATACCCGGTGCAGTTGTGCAATTGCAGGTGTGAATTCCCGGTGTACACGACCACCAGCATGCCGCGCGACTTGCCGAGCGTTACTTCGGGATATACCTGTAACACCAGAGATCGCCGGTCCTCTTCGTTGACCAGCTTGATGCGGTAATGATCGGTCTCGAAACTGACCGACTCAGCAGCGAGCACGGCGCCGATTTTGTCGGCGTCGCTTTTGTCGAAGTTAGCACTCATGGGGCGGCACCACCTGGCAAACCGTCACTCGGATTTCTTGTTGCTCTCGGAACTCGGCGGCGGATCGGTCTTTGTGGTCGGTCTGGTGCTCGGCGTCTCGTCGAGAGAGCCCTTCAATTCGTCCGTCGTCT
>DAOVOW010000255.1 GCA_030629485.1 bacterium | reverse complement strand
GGCCTGATGGAAGGCGCCGATTTGCTGATCACCGGGTCCGTAACGGCGTTCGAGCCCGACGCCGGCGGCAAAGGGGGCATTCTGGGTGGCTTCAAGAAAAAGGCTCTGGGCGGCATTGGAGCCAGTTCCAAAGAAGCCAAAATAATCATGGATATCAAACTAATCGATATCCGCACCCGACGCATTTTGAAGGCCAAGAGCATCGAAGCGAAATCCAAGAAATGGAAAGTCGGAATGGCTGGTGGCAGTTCCGTTGGCGATGTGGTGCTGGGCGGCGCGCTCGGCATGTATTCCAACGAACCGATGGAAAAAGCTATCCGTACCGCCTTGGCCAAGATGGTCGAAATGGTGTCGAAGGAAGTGCCCGAAGAGTATTACCGCTATCGGGGCGGCGGACAATACACTCAGGAATACGGCGCTGCCGGGCAACAGGGTGGTACTGCCGGACAGACTGGCAGTGAGGCTGCTGCTCCGGGTTCAGCGGCTGAAGGTGCATCTTCTACACCGGCACCGACCGGTCCAGTGGCTGAAGACATGACCCTGTACACCAAATACGATTTCGTCCCCGGCAACAAAGTGATCTATTTTGATGATCTTGAGGGTGAAGAGGAAGGGGAGTTCCCGTATCGTTGGAACCTCGACCAGGGCGTTTTCGAAATCGCTCGCATGGGTGGTGAATACTGGATTCTGTGTACCGATGACGGCAGCATTCGCCCCAAGTTACCTATTGGCCCGCTGCCGGAAAAGTACACGGTGGAACTGGAATTCTGGTCCAGTGGTCCGGACAAGTCGCTGCCGTATTACTATATTCATTGGACTGATGCCGACGGACGAAAGATCGGTGAGTTCTCTGCCTATGGCCAGAAGGCGACCTTCCTCGGTATCAAAGGCAAGAACATGGCCGGTAAGGCGATGCCTGAGAAATGGAGCCGAGGTCTGCACACCATGCGAATCATGGCTACGACCAGGTCTATCAAGTGCTATGTGGACAATGTACGGGTCGCCAATGTGCCCAAGGTGGAAGGGTTTGAGCCCGCCGGTTTCCAGGTGCGGGCGAGGCCTTACAAGGCTGAAGATAACCCCTGGCTGCTCAAGAGTTTCAGGTTTGCCGAGGGTGGCAAGACTATGCGAGAGCAGCTTGACGAGACCGGCAAGATCATCACGCACGGCATTCTGTTTGATTCCGGTTCCGACGTAATAAAGGCTGAGTCGTTCAGGACACTCAAGAACATCGGGCGACTGCTGGAGGACGACCCGGAGTTGCGCTTGTCGATCGAGGGTCACACCGACGCTGACGGCACCGATGAATACAACCAGACGCTCTCACAGAAACGGGCCGAGTCGGTGCGCAACTACCTGATCAGCACCTACAGCATTGCCGCCGGCCGTCTCGAAGCCAAGGGCTGGGGTGAGGCGAAACCAATCGATACCAACGACACCTCTGAGGGCAAGGCCAACAACCGCCGGGTGGAGTTGGTGAAGCTGTAGCGGCTAAGCCTGTTTTTCGCGCTTCGCGGCGACATATCGCATTCTCGCGCTATGCGCACATTGCCGCACGAAACATCGCTGCCCCCGTCACCCAGAGCAGCGGCAGTTCGATGGACCGGGCTCGGTGGCGCAGGCAAAGGCGACCAGTTCGGAACCGGATGATAGCTTTTGAACAGGGGGGGTATCCGGCGATGGCTCAATAGAGCAACTCGGCGCGGCACTATCAGCCCCGGGTGTCGGCTTCTTTTTCACAACGACGTCGGTGGCAAGGTCGCTGAGATGGGCGAGACTTTCGGCGATAGCGTCATCTCCGGGATACTGTTGGGACGGTTCTGGTTTTTGGTCTGTAACGATGTCAGAGTTCGATGGTTGCCGCTGACGGCATAAGAGCGGGGCCGGATTACCGGATCACAGTTCCAACAGGCCGCTGGGGCCCATAAGTTCGGCGAAGGAACAAAGCATGTTGTAATCGTAGGCGCCGGAGAGGGAGAACATGACCTTAAGGCAGGGGTAGCTGTCTATCGCTCGTTGGTACACTCGTTCGGTGGTCATGGCGTCGAAAGTGTCGCAAAGAGCGACGATTCGTGAGTAGATATGTATCTCCGAAAGACTGATCCCGTCGGGGTAACCGTTACGGTCGCCGCGTTCGTGATGTTGCAGCACCGGGTAAATCGATGCGGCGGGGAACTCGTCGTCGTCCTTGAGCATGTCGACGCCCCACCTGGGGTGCTTCTTCATGATCTCGAATTCATAAGGGCTCAAGGCTGTCCGTTTGTTGATTATGCGTTCGGAGATTTTCGATTTGCCCAGATCATGCAGCAAAGCACCTATACCCAACTCATGCAGAAACTGCTCGTCCTTCTGGCCTATCTGCTGCGCCAGGGCTATTGAAAACGTGCAGACGTTGACCGAATGGGTGTAGGTGTAGTAGTCGAACGAGGTGATTTTCAGCAGGTTATGAAAGGCCTCCTGTCCTTGCAGGATGTAACCCACGGTACTACTCACCATGTCCTGGGTGCGGCTTACATTGTCGCCATCGGAGGGATTGGCAAAGACATCTTTGACCAGTCCGGTCGAGGTCTCGTAGAGTATGCTGGCCTTCTTGATCTCCGGTATATCCGGATCGACGAGCACCTTGTCGAGATTCTTCTCAATATAGCGCTGGTAGTCTTCTTTGCTGTCGCCGGGGACAAAAAGCCGGTCGACTTTGTTCTCCATGAGACGTTGCCGCGTTCGTTCGGTGAATGGCAGGTCAGCCGAGCGATAGAGCACCATGCCGTTGTTGACCTTCAGGTAGAGATCGAAATCCAGAACCGAATCAACCCGCAGGCAGTCCAGGTAGATCGGGATATAGCTCGTCTCAGTTGAGCGTTGGGGTTGCCCAAACGGGGGCGCTGACTTTTTTGTGTCCGGCACAGGCATACTACAGTCCAGGTTTCAAAAAAAGCTCCGTTCACTTCATTATCGGCAGATGCTGCCGGCAGGTTAAAAAAAACGATTATATACTTCACAAGACCAGAGCCTTTAGGTATATCAGTAGTAGAAAGTCGGACATTGGAGAAAATGTGATGGCCAAGATCAGCTTGAGTGCCCTATATTACATTGAAGAGACGAAAGCTCGGTTGGCTTGTATCTCAAAGGGTTTTGGAGGCAAACGCCCGATCTACCGGGACTCATCACTATGAGCGCAAAGAAGAAAGAAACAACTCCGCTAGTATTGCGAATAGAGGGGACTAGGATTACCGCCGAGAGATTCCTTCGGGCGGTGGATAACTTTTTCAATTTACTTCGGAATGTTGCTGATGACATAAGCGGCCAGAAGGGCGCAGTTACTTGGATAGTAAGCGCCGAAAAGGGCAGCCAAGTGTTGACTGCAACCCCAGAAGCTGATGAACAGGTAGTTGCCAACGTGCAACTGATTGCGAAGAAGATTCACAATGGTTTCTGCGAAATAGAGAAGGGAAGTAGTCGACCGGAAGCGTTTTCGGATACGGCGTTACGCCACGCAAGGGAATTGGCCTCTGTAGTCGGAAATGGGGACGGTGACATAAGTCGGGTTCTCCTTATTTACGACAAGCAGAGCAATGCCATATCCCAGAAGACCTCGACTCACGTGGGCGACATATTGGGGGCTAGGAAAACGGAGGACGGTTCCGTCGAAGGGCGGGTAACTGTTTTGTCGGACAAGAAGCGTTTCAACGTCTACATCGATGATACATTGACGGGGCATTCTGTTAGGTGTACTCCAAGAAATATAGACGAGCAGGAATTGATTAACGCTTTCCGAAGTAGGATAACTGCGATTGGCACCGTGCATTTCAGACGTGACGGTGCTCCAGTTAGGATAGAAGTAGATAGAATCCGTGTTCTCGGGAAGAGGGATGAACTTCCAAGTTTCGAGGACGTGAGAGGAATATTCCGGCAGGGGGATTAATGGTGGACCGTCGATATTGGGACGCCTGTACTTTCCTTGGTTGGTTCAATGGCGAAGAGGGTAAGGTTGAGAAGTGTCGCGGGGTCGTTAAGCAGGCAGAAGATGGCAATCTAGTCATTGTAACATCTGCCCTCACCTTGACAGAAGTTGTATGGGTCAAAAACTGCCCGAAACTAGACGAAAGTTCGGAAGACACCATTAGGGGGTTCTTCGAGCAAGAGTACGTTGCGGTGAGGACTGTTGACCGCATTATCGCGGAGAAAGCAAGGCAGCTTGTGTGGAAGCACGGCGTGAAACCGAAGGATTCCATTCATGTTGCAACTGCGCTT
>DAOVOW010000357.1 GCA_030629485.1 bacterium | reverse complement strand
TATTGCTGAAATTTGGATAATCCTGAGAAGTGCGGCATCCGTATTAGCAGGTTGTTGAAAAACGCCGCAATCGTCATTGCGAGCCACGCGCCGCGCTTCGCTCGCAATGACGGAATTATCACTTGTTCAACAACCTGTTAGAGACCGCGCACGTCTGCCACTGGCTTTTAGTCCTTGCCTCGAGTTCGTCCAAGCAGGTATACTCCCCCTATGCAAACTCGTCCCCAGGCATATACGGTCAGTGCGGTGACGCGCATTATCAAAGAGACGCTGGAGTCTACGCTGCAAGGTGTGTGGGTAGAAGGAGAGGTGTCGAACTATTTGCATCATGGATCGGGACACAGGTATCTCAATCTCAAAGATGATCGCGCGACACTCAAAGTGACAATCTGGCGTTCCGCCGGGAGTTATCTCAAGTTCGAACCCGAAAACGGACAGAAGGTGCTCGCATTCGGCGACATAAACGTCTACGAAAAAGGGGGCCAGTATCAACTCAACTGTCGCAAGCTCGTCCCGGTGGGAATCGGGGAGTTGGAACTCGCGTTCAGGCAGCTTCATGAAAAGTTAGAAGCTGAAGGTCTCTTCGCCGAGGACCGCAAGGTGGCGATGCCTCTTTTTGCACGAAAGATAGGTATCGTCACGTCTCCGACCGGGGCAGCCATTCGTGATATCATACAGATCGCACGCCGTCGCAACCGGTCGGTCGAGTTGGTCATCTACCCAGCCGCGGTGCAGGGTGACGGCGCCGAACAAACGATTGCCACCGGGATCGCGTATTTCAACACCCGTGACGACATCGACATAATCATCACCGGGCGGGGGGGAGGCTCGCTCGAGGATCTCTGGCCGTTCAACACCGAGGTGACCGTGCGCGCCATCGCGGCCTCGAAGATACCGGTGATCTCAGCGGTCGGCCACGAGATTGATGTAACCCTCTCCGATCTTGTCGCCGACTTGCGCGCACCCACACCATCGGCGGCAGCGGAACTGGCCGTTTGGTCCCGAAGGGAGATGGTCGATCAGATAGACAGCCACACCCGCCGTCAGGCCGGCCTGTTGGCCGATCTGGTAAAAGGCGTCCGCCGAGAGTTATTCTCCCTATTGAAGCGGCCGGTTTTTGCCCGCCCGTTGGACCTCGTTAACCAGCGGCAGCAGTATCTCGATAACCTGAGGCGGACGCTATCGGCGGCTGGAAAAAACCGTTTTGAAAAGCACAAGAACCGGTTATCTTTGTCGTTGGCTCGGCTGGAGACTTTGTCTCCGCTGAAAATATTGGCGAGGGGTTATGCGGTCAGCAGACGGTTGCCGAAACAGAGTCTGATCCGATCGGTGCGTGACATTCTCCCCGGCGACCGTATGGAGACGATTCTCTTTGACGGCCGGATAGTGTCGTTTGTGGAAGAAACGAAACCGGACAAGAAACATGACGGTCAGGAAGAAAGCTAAAGATTTCGAATCGGCGCTGGAGCGCCTCGAGGAGATAACCGGACTGTTGGAGTCGGGCGAGGCGTCGCTTGAGGATTCGATCAGCCTCTACACCGAGGGTCTGCAACTGGCCAGGGATTGCCATCAGAGACTTGATGCTGCCGAGAAGAAGATCAAGATCATTACCGAAGAGAGCGATCTCCCGGTCGAGGCGGACTTTGACGAAGCGGAGACCGAAGCGTGATGCCGGCGCAGACCATTGACCCCAGCGCGCACCTTCAGGCCGGGCGGGAGCTGACCGACCGATTGTTGGAGGAATATCTGCCGCCGATGTCGTCGGAGCCGAAGTCGCTGCATGAGGCGCTGCACTATTCGGTGATGGCCGGTGGTAAACGGTTGCGCCCGCAATTGGCTCTGGCGGCGTACGAATATTGTGGCGGCGATGCCGAGGGTGACGAGTTGCCGATCCATTACGCCATGGCAGCGCTGGAGATGGTGCACACGTATTCGTTGATTCATGACGATCTGCCGTGTATGGATGATGACGACCTCCGGCGCGGCCGGCCGACCTGTCATAAGAAATTCGGTGAAGCCATCGCTGTGTTGGCCGGTGATGCTCTGCATGATATCGCTTTCGAATTGATGGCGCGTACCGATCGCACTGAACCGGTGACGGAACTGGCCCGGGCTATCGGTACTTTAGGGATGCTCGGTGGACAGACGGCTGACATAGAAGCGGAAGGCCGCCAGGTTACCGAGGAGGAGATCACCGAGATCCACCGGCGCAAGACCGGCGCCCTGATTCGATGCGCCGTGCGGGTCGGGGCCGTTTTGGCTGATGCGTCGGATGAATTACTGGCGCGTTTGACAGTATTTGGAGAGAAGGTGGGCCTCGCTTTCCAGGTGATCGACGACATACTGGATATCGAGGGAGATCAGAAACTAATGGGAAAGAAAGTCGGTTCGGATAGTAAGAACCTGAAAGCGACTTACCCCGGTATCGTCGGTATGCCTCAGGCTCGCCGGACGGCTCAACGGCTGATCGATGAAGCGATAGCCGTTTTTGATGAAGGTGATGACAACGCTCTTAAGCTTATTGCGCAGTTTATCGGACAGCGGCAAAACTGAGGGCGACTAAAGGTCCCTATGGAGTATCTTTCGAAAATCAACTCATCGTCGGATGTCAAGGAGTTGTCACTCGAACAACTCGAAGAGTTGGCTGATGATGTCCGCCAGGAAATAATCTCGGCGGTCGCCGACACCGGAGGTCATCTGGCCACCAACCTTGGTGCGGTCGAGTTGACGCTGGCGGTGCATTATGTCTTTGATCTTCCGACCGACAAACTCGTTTGGGACGTCAGTCATCAGGTCTATGCCCACAAACTTCTGACCGGACGACGCGAGCAGTTCCATACCCTTCGGCAGTACGGCGGACTGGCCGGTTTTACCAAACGCGCCGAATCGGATTGCGACGTTTACGGCGCCGGTCACGCCTCGACGGCGATCTCGGCGGCTCTGGGAATCGCGGCCGCCCGCGACCTTGCCGGCAAGGATTACAAGGTCGTAGCCATCATCGGGGATGGCTCTCTCACCGGCGGCCTGGCCTTTGAGGGTCTGAACAACGCCGGGACATCGAAAAAAGATCTGCTGGTCATTCTGAATGACAATACCTGGTCGATCTCGAAGAATGTCGGCGCTATGTCGAAGTATCTGACCAACATCATGGCGGATGAAAAATTCAATCGGCTGCGCAACGAAATATGGGAGCTGACCGGTCGTTTCAAACGACGTGACAAAATCCGGGCTACGATATCACATATCGAAACCTCTCTCAAGGGTTTGCTGGTGCC
>DAOVOW010000398.1 GCA_030629485.1 bacterium | reverse complement strand
GACACGGAGTTGTGCCGGCATGATTCAGGAGTCCCCACCGATCAATCTGAGTTCGGCAAACCTCTTTGGCAAGTATGACCCTGACGAGAAACTCGAACCGTTCTTCGATCTCCTCACGGAGGAAAACAGGCGAGTCAACCTTGTTTCACGTGAAACAAAGCGCGACGATCTCAGACGCCTGGCCGCGGAGTCCCTGGCGCCGCTGGATTGGATCGGAGAAAAGCGCTATCGGAGCTATCTGGACATCGGCTCCGGTGGAGGCTTCCCCTCAATACCGATCATGACGGCCGCAGTAGCCGGTGTAATCGAAATCGAGCAAGTGCGCCTTATCGAGAGGACACAAAAACGAGCGGCAGCCCTTGGCCGCATAATCCTCGGGTTAAACCTCCAGGCCGAAATCGTCGCCGAAGATTTCCCAGGCAAAGACACCTCATTGAAGTTTGATCTCGTCACCCTCCGCTATGTCAAGCTGACACCAAAACTCCTCACGGCAATCTTCAAATCACTACACCGCTCAGGTCTTTTCATCTACTATTCACAGCCGGAGTTTGCCCTCGACCGCCACCAATTCGCCGCTGTTAACCAATCGTTTACGCTGGATCTAAAAGAACCGCCCAGACCCGTAACTTTCTTTCGAAATCTCTGCTGACCTGACATAGTTTTTGTTGCGCCCAAGTCGGCAACCTCGTATTATCTCCCCAAATAGCAGGATTCGCGATAACAAGGAGTGTTACTTGGGCAGGATAATAGCCATTGCAAACCAAAAGGGCGGCGTCGGCAAAACTACTACTGCCGTGAACCTCAGTTCCTGCCTGGCCGCCGCCGAACGCAAAACCTGCCTGATCGATATGGATCCTCAGGCCAATTCCACCAGCGGACTTGGCATCGACAAGAATAACATCGAATCATCGGTCTATGACATCCTTCTTGGCCACAAATCGGCCCGCGAAGTTATCCTGGCCTGCGAACTGGAATACCTCAACTTGATTCCCTCGTCCATCTCGCTGGTCGGCGCCGAGGTGGAGTTGGTCAATATGATATCGCGTGAATCGCGACTGAAATCAGCGCTGGCGCAGATTGTCGATGACTACCAGTATCTCCTTATCGATTGCCTGCTATCGCTGGGACTGCTAACCGTCAACACTCTTACCGCCGCCGACGCGGTAATTATCCCCATCCAATGTGAGTATTATGCGATGGAAGGTCTGGGCCAGTTGATGAACACGATCAAACTGGTCCGGGAGCATCTGAACCCGAACCTGGCCATCGACGGTGTGCTGTTGACCATGTTCGATGGTCGCCTCAACCTCTCGCGCCAGGTATCCGAGGAGGTTCGCGGCTTTTTCGACAGCAAAGTGTACAGCACAGTGATCAGTCGTAACGTTCGCTTGTCCGAAGCGCCCTCGTTCGGCAAGCCGATCATTTTGTATGACATCCTCAGCACGGGCGCCGAGAATTACATGGCCCTGACCAAAGAGGTTATGGCACAATGAGTAAAATAGTCCTGGGAAAGGGGATCGAAGCACTCATTCCGGGAGATAGCGATGCTGCCGTCGGCGATTCCCGTCAGCGGATGGTGTCGCTGGATCAGCTTGCCCCCAATCCGCTGCAGCCGCGCCGAGATTTCAACGAGACCTCTCTGCAGCAGTTGGCTGAATCGTTCAAGCGACACGGGGTGGTGCAGCCTTTGGTGGTGAAGCCCGATGGCGACGGATATGTTATTATCGCCGGTGAACGACGTTTCCGAGCGGCCCAGTTGGCCGGCATGAGTGAGGTCCCGGTTGTCCTGAGGGACGACATGGATGACGCCGGCATGCTCGAACTGGCTTTGGTCGAGAACCTCCAGCGCGAAGATCTCAATGCGATCGAAGCGGCCGAGGGATACCATACCCTGATCGACAAATGCGGTCTCACCCAGGGGCAACTGGCCAGCCGGGTCGGCAAGAGTCGCGTGGCTGTTACCAATCTACTCAGACTCCTCAGCCTGCCCGAGCGCATCAAGACGATGCTTCGCGAGGGTCGACTGACCGAGGGTCATGCTCGGGCCATTCTCTCTTTCGAGGATGAAGCCGAGATGCTCAAGCAGGCCCAGCGTATCATAGAGGAATCCCTCTCTGTTCGCGATGTCGAACGTCGGGCGGGGCATACCAGGAAGCGGCGGTTGCAGCCCAAGCGAAGACTGCCGGCTCTGGTCGAGGCCGAAACGTTTCTTAAGCGGACCCTGGGCACTTCAGTGAAGATCCACCACGGGTTGAAACGCAAGAGGATTGAGATAGAATACTATTCGGATGATGACCTCGATCGACTGCTGGAACTATTTCAGAGGATCGTCCAGTAGTATTGAGTGGGTTAGGCGCCCGGAGCGCCACCGGAGAAATGATGCGATGCCGATACGATCAACTTACAGGCCGCCGGATTGCCCAAGGTTACAGTCCCGGTTCGAGGACCGGCCATTGAATGGAGTTGGAGGATATGTCGACGGGAGTTCGAGAAATGCTCTCTCTCGTTACAACTCACAACTGTTTAGCGAAAGACAACCCGACCAGTGAAGCCGCCTCAGTTCATAACCATAATGTTTATCCCCGACGGCGCCGAGGCGCGCCGTGGGTATCGCGTGCGTCGGTGGGTCATCAAAGCGGTTGTAGCGGCGGTGATCGTTCTTCTGATAGGGCAGGTTCTCTTCTTCGTGTTCTATGCCGATGTTCTGAGGCGGGCGGCGCAAACCGACAAACTTGCTGCGGAAAATGAACAACTGTACCGATACCAGTATAAGGTTCAAATGCTGCAGGAGAGCATGGAACAGGCCAGAGAGATAGTACGACAGATAACCGAAATCGCCGGCATCGAATACAAGTTGCCTCAACTTCCAGATGACTCGACTCT
>DAOVOW010000200.1 GCA_030629485.1 bacterium | reverse complement strand
GCATCAAAAGGGACTGGCTTTGTATGACAAGGCCGGTGAGGAACATTACAACCTGATCTCGGCACTACACAAAACGATCCGCGGCGGCGATCCTGATGCCTCGCTGTACTGGCTGGCTCGCATGCTCGACGGCGGCGAGGATCCGATGTATATCATCAGACGGCTGGTGCGATTTGCCTCCGAGGATATCGGCCTGGCTGATCCGTATGCGTTGACATTGACGCTCAACGCTCGCGACGCCTATCATTTTCTCGGTTCACCGGAAGGTGAACTGGCTATCGCTCAAGCCGTCATTTACATGGCCTGTGCGCCGAAATCGAACTCGGTCTACACTGCTTTCAAAGCCGCACAGGTGGATGCTGCTGAGAAAGGATCGCTGCCGGTGCCGCTGGACCTGCGTAACGCGCCGACTTCGTTGATGAAAGATATCGGATACGGCAACGGGTATCAGTATGCCCACAATTACGACGACGGCATCACCGACCAGGAGTATTTTCCGTCCGAGTTAGTCGGCGCCGAGTACTACCACCCTACTCCCACAGGTCGCGAGCAGCGGCTGAGTGAGTATTTAAAGCGCTACAAGGAATACCGCAAGAAGCTTAAGATGTAGTTCTTAGATCGGAATCTCTTTGGACATCCCGAACCTCATGCTGAGCGGAGTCGAAGCATGAGCGGAGTCGAAGCAAGAGCGGAAGTTACGCCCTCCGGCAAAGCTCAGAGACGCCCCGCGTCGCACGCGCAGACGTACCCCTGAATCCCTCCCGAAAGGAAGCCTCACTTAGAATCAGAAAACTTTCGCGCGTTTCAGGGCGCGGGCGAATTTGCTTTCGGACTGGGTCTCAAAAGGAATGGACAGGGAGTTGAACATGCGGCGCAGACTATCCTCAACTGTTTCCAGGCAGCTGGTGTCGGGTAGTTCGACCTCCAGTTCGTAGTCGACCGAACCGTCGCCGAACTCGGTTTTGTCGATCTCCAAAAGGTATGTGTAGTCAGCTATCTTGAAGAACTTCTTCTGGCGCAGATTCTCGAACTTGACCAGGATCATCATTTCCAACCGCCCTAACTTTTCGGTCAGGTACTCCACCGGGAGGACCGGCAGATCCATGACATCAACTTGCAGCGCGAGGATATCCAAAGCTTCCGAGCGACTGATCTCGGCTTCGATTTCCTGACGGATGAAAGCACTGCCGGTCTCTTTGGCGATGCTCTTGATGGTCACCAGACCGCGATGGTTCTCGGCCCGTACCCGAAGCGCCCAGCCGGCGGCCGACAGCTTGCGATCCTCGGTATCGAAAAAAGCGTTGAGGTGTCGCTCTTCCTTCTCGGTCTGTCCCAGAAACCCCATCAGTTTGAGGTAGTTGGTGAACGATCCGAGGTTGAGCTTGATCTCTATCTCGCGACTCATTTTGTGCTGCCTGACCATAGTACTATAGTATAATGAAACCGTCCGGACAAAAGCATCAAGTTTTTTATGAGTTTGCGGCCTTCCTGGTCTGTCATTGCGAGTGACCGAAGGCACTCGTGCCGTAGGGAGCGCGGCAATCTCATTGGGCGCGGAGCGAGATCGCCGCGGTCGTCCGCCTCTGGCAGACTCCCTCGCGATGACGGTTTTTGGGCGGCATCGCAGGAATGCTGCCCTACGGCGTTGCTACCTTTCCTGTGACTCTTCGACGAAAGAACTGTAACGCTCGATAAGGGCCTCGGTACTTTCCGCCGACGGCGACTCAGCCAGGATATCGAATGCGGCCGTCACGCGGTCGGGCGCCACCAGCACCCAGCCGTCAGCCTCGAAAATTCGAACCCCGTCGATCAACTGGCGCTCCTTGTCGTCGGTGCCGACGATCAGCTTGCGCATAACGGTTCCCTTCATCGACCAGGGACATGGCACGGAGACAGATCGCCGGATGAGATATTCATACTTCTTGCGCAGCGACCCTAGGCGTGTCTTGGTGGCGGCCATCATCTCCAACAGTTTCACGGCGGCCAGCATAGCGTCAGCGCCCATCTGGAAGCCGGGGAAGATGAAACCACCTCGGGTACCACCGACGAAATCGACCTCGCCTCGACCGTAGACCTCCATCATAGCCAAATGATCGTTGGCCACCCGAATCACCTCGACACCGTGCTCGGCTGCAATCTTCTCGACCCCCATCGAAGCCGCGACCGGCACCGCTATTTTCTTTGCTTCGTGAGTGGACAAGAAGAGGTCGGTTACGATCAAGAGCAAAAGATGGCTGTCGACCGGCTGGCCCATTTCGTCGACGGCGGTGAGTTTCTCGGCGGCGGAATTCAAGAGAAAACCGACATCACAGTTGAGCGAGGTGACGATCGAGGACAGTTGCACAATTGCCTGGCTGTGTTCTTCGGGCGAACTGGAGAACTTGCGCGGATTCAGGTTGGCGTTCAACTCGATGGCTGAGATGCCAAGGTTGAAAAACAGAGTCGGGAAAATCTGGCTGGAAGAACCGTTAGAGTGGTCTATCACTAGCTTGAAACCGGCTTTTCTTATTACCTCGCTGTCGATATCGTTCATGAAATCGGCTCGATAATCCTCTTGAACCATCTGGGGCATTTCCAGATGTCCAATCGTATCCAGCGAGGCACGCTCAAACTCCTCCCCGAAATAGATGCGTTCGACCTTTTTTGTTTTGGAGGTCGGCAAATCCAGTCCTGAACCATCGAAGAATATGCAGTCGATCAGCCGATAGTCCTGCGGGTTGTGACGGACATAGATGCCGGCGGCAAAGTCGCCTTTGCCCAAGCCGTGGCGAACCACCGGAACCGGAAGCATCTCGAGGTCGGACACGTTGACACCCGCCGCCAACAGACCCGAGATGAGACCGCGTTTGAGAAGTCGCGAGGTGTCGGAAGCATCACGGCTGGTCACGACAGCACTGCCCGGTCCCACGAAAGCTCCGAAGGCGGCGCCGATACGCACTAACATTTCCGGCGTAATTTCAACCAGAGCCAACCCGGTTATCTTGGAGTCGGTGAACAGTTCGCGGTTCCACTTGTCCCCCCAGACCATTGAGGTGGAGACGATGGCGCCGGCATCAACAGTCTTGCCCGGCCAGATTTTACAATTGGCACGCACTGTGGCGCCGTTGCCGATAGCGCAATCATCAGACACGATGACTTCATCGAGAAGCTGCACATTCTGCCCGATCCGGGAACGAAAACCAACCACGGCGTTACTCATGTTCGTTTCACTGCCGACGACGGTGTCATCCCACAATACTGAGTTGGTCAATGAGCACCCCGTCCCCACCCAACTGCGGTGTCCGATAACGCAGTTGCGCAGCCGCGTCCCGGAACCGATCGAGACATCATTGCCGAGGATCACTTTGCCGTTTAGCTGCACGCCGTCGCCGATCTGAACATTATCGCCTCGGCACAAAGTCAAGTCTTCGCTCTCTTCGACCACGGTCTTGAGATCGAGATGCAGATTTCCATCGAACAAATCAGTATGTACCCGCCGGTACTCAGCAACGTTACCGACGTCCTTCCAGTAGCCCTCCATGATTTTGCCAAACAGCCCCATCTCCCTCGACAGCATAAGCGGGAACAGGTTCTGTGCGAAATCGAAATTGGTAGCGGGAGGAATGAGCTTGACAGCGTCCGCCTCAAGTATGTAGATGCCGGTATTGATGGTATCGGAGAAAGCTTCGCCCCATGACGGTTTTTCAAGAAAACGGACAATACGACCGTCGGCTTTGGTGATCACGATGCCATACGCCAATGGGTTCTCCCGGCGGGTCAACAGCAGCGTCGCTTGCGATTGCTTCTCCCGGTGCCATGCGACCACCTCGCCGAGATCGAAATCGGTGATGAGATCGCCGGAAATAATCAACACCGGTCCCTCGCCCGGCTCAACGGCACAGCGCACAGCGCCGGCAGTACCGTAGTCGTCATCCGGCTGGACGTAATCCATAGCCACCCCAAAGGCACTGCCGTCGCCGAAATGGTTGCGGATATGTTCAGCCTGAAAATACACCAGCGATGTGATTTGATCGATACCGTGCTTCACCAGAAGCGAAACAACATGCTCCATCATCGGCAGATTGCCGATTGGCGCCATCGGCTTCGGTATGTTTATAGTGAGTGGCCTCAGCCGGGTACCGAACCCACCGGCCATTATTATTGCTTTCATCAGTTGACTCCGCTCATCTCCTCAGATGATCAGTCTCTCATGTATCCACGTTCCATCAGGCAGCGAGAGACATCAATAAACGTGTCGTACTTAACATGGTCAATATTGTGCAAGACACAATATTGTTCAAGGTCTTTCTTGGCGAAAACCAAATCAGCCTCAGTCACCCCGCAGGCGTCCGAGTAGCCGTCACCGATGAACACGATGGCTGTTTCCGGATGTCGCTCGCGGTACTCGCGGATTCGCTCCCCCTTGCAACTGCCGCAGCGGTCACACGACTGATTATCGTATGGGAATGTGACCGTCAGACCACCGTTCTCCAGGCGTCCGATGTTGGCGATTACCGGCAGGTCCGACAGATCGTAACGCTGCAGGACATACTTGACATAAAAGTCCAGTCCGTCGGAGAGGATAATCAGGTCGGTGTCATTAGACCGGCATTGTCGCACAAAGTCTTCGAAGCCCCGATTGAGTTCAAACTGATCGAGAAACCGATATATCTCATCGGGCGCCGCGTGTACCATAGCCGCCTCCTTAAGAAGGCAATCTCGAGTAGTCAGGTTGCCGCTTTTCCAAAGCGGGACCAGTTTCTCGTTTCTCCCTTGCGAAAAATGGTGAAACAGGTTGTAGCCGATATCGCGCCGGGTGATAGTGCCGTCGAAATCTGAGAGTATGACGGTTCTCATTGGACTACTATCCCTATCATGGAAT
>DAOVOW010000345.1 GCA_030629485.1 bacterium | reverse complement strand
TCCATGGCCACCTCGTCTTTGTCGCGACGGGCGGCCAACAGGGCGGCCTCATTGATCATATTGGCCAGGTCGGCGCCGGACATGCCGGGGGTGCCGCGGGCCAGGATGCTCATATCCACGTCGTCGGCCAGCTTGACCTTGCGACAGTGAACCTTGATGATCCCCTCGCGCCCCTTGACGTCCGGGATGTGCACTACGATCTGTCGGTCGAAGCGTCCGGGGCGTAACAGGGCCGGATCGAGCACGTCGGGGCGGTTGGTGGCGGCGACCAGAATGACGCCTTCGTTGGATTCAAAACCGTCCATCACAACCAGCAACTGGTTGAGCGTTTGTTCACGTTCATCATGGCCGCCACCCAGCCCGGCGCCGCGGTGACGTCCGACAGCGTCGATTTCATCGATGAAGATTATGCAGGGTGCGTTCTTCTTGCCTTGGTCGAACAGGTCACGTACGCGACTGGCGCCGACACCGACAAACATTTCCACGAAGTCCGAACCGGACATGGAGAAAAACGGCACGCCGGCTTCACCGGCCACAGCCCGGGCCAGCAGGGTCTTGCCGGTACCGGGCGGACCCAGCAGCAGGGCCCCCTTGGGAATCTTGCCACCCAGTTTCTGGAACTTGCCGGGGTCTTTGAGAAACTCGATGATCTCCTGCAACTCTTCCTTGGCTTCGTCGGCCCCCGCGACATCACTGAATGTAACCCGCGGGCGTTCATCGGTAAGCAGCTTGGCTTTGCTCTTGCCGAAAGAGAACAGACCCTTGGGTCCGCCGCCGCCCTGCATTTGGCGAATGAAAAACAACCAAATGAGAATCAGGATGATCCACGGGGCTCCCGCCAGGAGGTAGGAAAAGACATCAGGTCCTTTAGTCTTGGCCACGATCTTCGTTCCCGCCTGCTCCAGCCGTTTTATCACCTCGTAGTTGATATCCGGGAAGGGAATCATGGTCTTGAACTTGGTGAAAGACTGGGTGGAATTGCCTGAGGCGAATACCTGGGGCTCCCTCAGGCGACCTTCCACCTCTCGGTCGGTGAAGGAAGCTTCGAGGATGTTGCCGTTGTCGATTTCGTGGATAAATTCCGTATACGTTATTTCCGCTGTGTCCCGGCTGAAACTGGAGAGATAGCTGAAGGCGGCCAGCGCGATCAGAATCAGAGTGAGCCAGAAGATCAGGGGACGTCCGGCGCCGCGCCAACCGGTCGCTGGGCTGTCCTTGTCGGACTTGTCTTTGCCTTTACCAGGCAGGCCAAAACGGCCTTTGGGAGACTTATTGTCGGTCACTCATGCACCGTCGTTTCGTTGTTTTTCAACCATTTGTTATACTCTGAAGGGTGGTGTCTATTCTAACTTTATCGGCTGTGAATCAGGAAATCAGCGGTCGATCATCTTTCCAATAAACGGCAGGTTCCGATACAGTTGCGTGTTGTCCAGACCATAACCGATAACGAACTCATTACCGATAGTGAAACCCTTATACTTTATCTCCAGTCCCACCCGGTGACTGGCTGGTTTATCCAGAAGAGTAACAATTTCAACCGAGGCCGGTTCCTGAGCGGCCAGTTGTTTGAGAATCATGGAAACGGTCCGACCGGTGTCGACGACACCCTCAATTATAAGTACATGGCGCGCCTTGAGAGATATCGGCAAGGCACCGCCAAACTGTACGTCATCGTCCTGGTCACGGCCGTTACGGTAGGAGGCCGCCGAGACGAATTCAACCTCCACCGACAGGGAGATACTCCGCATCAGATCGGCCAGGAAAACGACACACCCTTTGAGCACTCCCAGGAGTACAGGCGTCTGTCGGGCATAGTCGACGGTGATCTGTTCACCAAGCTCGGTGATGCGCCGGGCCAACTTCTGCTGATTCAACAGTAATTCAAACGGCTGCATCTGCTTTTTCTCTCCTACGGACGAATTCAACTTCCAGCACCTCTTTCGTTGAACGGTCAACCTTTATCCGGTCGGCGATTTCGTACCCGACCAGCCAGACAATACCTTTTTTGTCACAGACCAACGGAATCTCGTCACGATAGACCCGGCCGACCTTGCGGTCGATAAGATAATCGGCGACTTTCCGGCTGCCGCTCATACCCAAGGGCCGAAACCGATCGCCCGGGCGAATGTTGCGCACGACCAGCGGCGGCGATAGTTTGGCCAAGTCCATCAGTACCGTCCGGGCCCGGCGCTCGCGGGTGACCCTGACCGCATCCATCGGCCGTTGTCGGCAGCGCAAGGTCAACCACAGCCGCTCAAGCCGACAGGGTTGGCCGGGTGCCAGCCGACTTAGGTAGCTGATCTTCTCCGGACGATAAACGACCAACTTGTCAGTTACCAATTCCGCCTGCAAACGTCCCGGCAGTGAGACCGCTTTGCCGCCGGCCATAGCCAGGCGATCCAGACGATCAATCACTTCTTTGCCGGGCATCGTGCCACTGTCCAAACAGTCTGCAATACAATGCCTTAGCACGCGACGCCGTAACCATATATCATAAGTACGGAAAACCGTCAAATCAAGTTCAATTTTCCCGCCGACGGTTCTATTTAGCGTCTTTTTGATTCTGACCGATGCGTATTCGGCGAGAAAGGACTCCTCGGCGGCGAGGGTGTCCGCCAGATTCAACAAAGCTGAGTCGACCGCCGGGTTAAGGCGCTCGCGAATGTCAGGAAGGAGACGGTTGCGGAGGTAGTTGCGCGAGTATTCGTCCGAGACATTGGATTCGTCGGTGCAAAAGCGCAGTTTCTCTTTTTTCAGGTAGTCCAGTATCTCCTTCTTGGTACCATGAAGCAGCGGGCGGATGATGCGTCCTCGCCGGATGGGGATACCGAGCAGGCCGGTGCGACCGGCGCCGCGCAGGATGCGAAACAGAATAGTCTCGATGTTGTCATCGGCATGGTGACCCAGCGCTATTTTGTTGCAGTCCTGCTCGTCGGCAAGGCGACCGAGAATGCTATAGCGCACGTCGCGGGCGGCTTCTTCGATACCTTTCTTGTGGCGTCGAGCAATGGCGGGAACGTCCTCGCGAACGATTGTCAAATCCACCTTCAGCCTCTTGCAGAGACGACGGCAGAACGCTTCTTCTTCAGCCGCGGCCTTCGGTCTAATGCTGTGATTGATGTAGACGGCCTGCACCTGAAGCTCCATCGAGCGTCTGAGCTTGCACAACAAATGCAGCATCGCTACTGAGTCCGGCCCACCGGAGAGACCGACGAGGATGGAGTTGCCCTGAGTGATCAGGTCGTGCTCGGCGATTGTTCTTTTGACTTTGGTCAGCATGGTTCTGTGTGCAAGATAGGTGGTGAGAGAAAAAGTGCGAGGAAAATTATACGTAGATCGGGTCCCTTGGAACCTGACGCATCTTGTCAGGATCACAAGGATCC
>DAOVOW010000414.1 GCA_030629485.1 bacterium | reverse complement strand
TGATCACCGCTATCGGTAACCCGGTTTACGATTATATCAAAACGAAAAAAGTCGAACCGGAGGGCCGCGTGCTCTCGGGATGTTCCACCAACGCCGCCCTGGCTCTGGCCAAGATGGGTGCAAAGGTCCGCTTGGTAGGCGCCATCGGTGACGACTATAAAGAGCATTTCAAAACCGAACTCTCGGCGCTGGGTATTGAATACCGCATAGTTCCCTCGAACGCGACCGGCGGCTTCTCGCTGATTTACTACGACGACTTCGGCAATCGCACCCTCGACCTGCTCGGACGGGCGGCTGATATTGAACCGCTCGACCCGGAATGGTACCGTGATTCTGAGGCTGTGTTGATAGGTCCGATCTTAGGTGAGGTATCGCTCGAAAATGTTAGACAGATACGTGAGTCCTTCGATGGTTTGCTCTTCTGCGACCCTCAGGGTCTGATTCGCGGCGCTGATGAGAACGGCCGAATATTCCATGAGCGCTGCGATGGAATCGAAGAAGCCCTTAAGGGTTTTGACATTGTCAAACCGAACGAACTGGAAGGACAGATCCTCACCGGTATCGACTGCCGGCAGGATCCTTATGAGGCGGCCCGTATTATCAAATCGTGGGGGCCGAAGATCGTAATCGTCACTTTGGCCGAACTCGGTTCGATCATCTATGACGGTCACGCGTTCATTGATATCCCCCCCTACGGCATCGACCTGATCGACTCCACCGGCGCCGGAGATACCTACATGGCCGGGTTTACATTCGAGTATCTCAAGACCGGCGGTGATCTGAGGTGCGCGGGTTGCTATGCGTCATGTACTTCGTCGGTGATGATCGAGAACAGCGGCCCGGACTTTTCGATGACCGAGGACATGATCCGCGAGCGCCAGGTATCCCTGCTGAAGATTGGTGGTTTCAAGGTCAACGTGGGTGTGAATAGGTAGAACCGCGCAATCGCACTTGTTCACGCCTTGATGCCGTCAAACAAGAACGAGATCAGGTATTCACCGGTCTCGCCTCGCGGCAGCCGCCCGACCAAATATCGCCGCCTGATCAACCCCTCGATTATCAGTGAGGTAAGGTGTGCGGTCAGTTCAACATCGAAATCGCCCCTGATCTCACCGGTTTCCTCGCCACGTTTGATGATTTCGGCAATATATTCATTGAAATGACGTTCCAGGTCGATTCCCTCCAACCTCACTGCGGCATGCTCCAGACCGCGTGTAACGAATAGAAAAAACCTCTCCTGATCCGGGTGCAACTTCGAGTTCACCAGTAGCGCCTGGTATAGATACAGTAGCCGCTCCCGTGCCAGAACGGCCGTTTCGTTGCCTTTAAGCTCAGCCATCCACTTGGTCAGGAAATCATCGAACATCAGGACGGTGAATTCAAGCAGATGGCTCTTGGATGGGAAATACTGAAAGAACGAACCCTTGGATATCGCCGCCTCGCGGCAAAGCTGATCCACCGACAGACCATCATAACCAAACTTCCCAAACAGACCAATGGCAGCGCGGTAGATCAGTTCTTTTTTGTCAGGAGCGAGACGACGAAAAGTGTCGGTAACAATACCTCGCTCGGCCAGTTCGGCCGTGATGTTCTCATCCAGCATAGACGACCCAATCCTGAGTTTGCTAAAAAACCACAACTGAAGTCATTGCGAGCGACCGAAGACACTCGTGTCGCAGGGAGCGCGGCAATCTCTCTCACCGATCGCCGCTACGAATCGAGATTGCCGCGGTCGTCCGCCTGTGGCGGACTCCCTCGCAATGACGGAAGCATACGATCTTCGCTAAGTCGCACAGCCACTGTCAGACAGATACGACCATTTGGTCACAATATGTAAACCAATATTATATAATTCGGTGCTTTCGTCAAGTGGTATTTGACAACCACATTCAATAGGCCTACCTTCGGCGCAAGAGTTAACCACAGTTTGATCGGAAGCGAAAGGATTCATTCATGGGCAAGGTAAGAGTTGCTATTATTGGTGTCGGCAACTGCGCCTCGTCGCTGGTGCAGGGAGTCGAGTTTTACAAGAAGGCCAAGGACGACGAACAGGTTCCGGGTCTGATGCATGTCAATCTCGGCGGCTATCATATTCGGGATATCGAGTTCTCGGCGGCCATCGATATCGACAAGAACAAAGTCGGCAAGGACCTCTCCGAGGCTATTTTCATCAGGCCGAACAACACTTTCAAGTTCTCGAAGGTGCCGAAGCTGGGTGTCAAGGTGCAGCGCGGAATGACCCACGATGGTTTGGGTCACTACCTTTCACAGGTGATCGAGAAAGCGCCCGGCGACACCGTTGATATCGTCAAGTTGCTCAAGGACACCAAGACCGATGTGGTGATCAACTACCTGCCGGTCGGTTCGGAGGAGGCCACCAAGTGGTATGTGGAACAGATTCTCGACGCGGGCTGCGGTTTTGTCAGCTGTATCCCGGTGTTTATTGCCAGCGAGCAGTACTGGCAGAAGCGGTTCAAAGAAAAGGGGCTGCCGGTGATCGGGGATGACATCAAGTCGCAGGTCGGCGCTACTATCGCACATCGCATCCTCACGCGGCTGTTCCTCGAACGTGGTGTGAGACTGGAGCGCACCAGTCAGTTGAACGTCGGTGGCAACACTGACTTCCTGAATATGCTCGAACGCTCGCGACTGAAGTCCAAGAAGATTTCTAAGACCAACGCCGTGACCAGCCAACTCAACTATGACATCGGCAAAGGGAACGTACATATC
>DAOVOW010000319.1 GCA_030629485.1 bacterium | reverse complement strand
TGACCAAACAGTTCGTGGACCAACGGCAGGAGAACATCGCGATTCTCAACCCGCTTTGGGTTGGATTCGAAGCGCGGGTCATTCAGCCATTCATCCTTGCCGGTTACCTTGCAGAAGTTGACCCACAGTTTTTGGTTGGCCACCGCGAGGGCGATCGGGCGGTCCTTGGTCTGGAACACCTGGTAGGGAATGATCGACTCGTGCGCCGTACCCCAACGCTGGGCCTCCTTGCCGGCGACCAGGTAGTTGCTGGCGATATTGGCCAGACCGGAGACCTGGACGTCCAGCAGGCTGATGTCGAGGTACTGCCCCCGGCCGGAGCGTTCCCGCCACAGAAGAGCCGAAGTTATCGCGCCTGAGGCGTAAGTGCCCGTGAGCACATCGGTGATCGCCACCCCGACTTTGCACGGGTTGCCGTCTTTTTCGCCGGTGATGTACATGAGACCGCCCACAGCCGAAAGCACCATGTCATAACCCGGCCGATCCCGATAGGGACCGTCCTGACCATAGGCGGTGATGGACGTGTAGACCAGGCGTGGGTTGAGTTTGCGTAGTGTCCCGTAGTCCAGCCCGAACTTCCTGGTCAGCCCCGGCGTGAAGTTCTCGACAAACACATCGGAGACTTTGACCAACTCGCGCACAAGGTCCAGACCCTCCGGTTTTTTCAGGTCTATGACGATCGATTTCTTGTTCCGGTTGCAACAGAGATAGTAGGCGCTCTCACCGCCGGCGAAGGGTGGTCCCCAGGTGCGGGTGTCGTCGCCGCCGCCCGGTCGTTCGACCTTGATGATCTCGGCGCCCTGGTCACCAAGAATCATGGTGCAATAGGGACCGGCAAGAATCCGGGAGAGGTCAAGAACCCGGTAGCCTGTTAACGGAAGTTCAGTTGCGGAGGTATCGTTCATGTTGCAGTCTCACTCAGCTTGAAATGTTCTCGATAGCCGGTTCGCAGTCCATAATAGCCGGAGAGACACGAACTTCCAAAACATATTTTGTGTGGTGGCACTGTTACCTCTGGTCCCTCAGACATCATGGTGAGTTTAGATTGTCGTGGCCCTTCGACCTCGCTTCTCCTTCTTCGCTCACCCTTCGACTCCGCTCAGGATGAGGTGAGTAGTAAATGAGTAACCGTCTGCTACCGGTGAATGTGATCGCCGATTTTGCGGATGCGGGCCATCTCTTCATCGGACAGCGGGCCCTTGGCAAGGGCGGTGATACCTGCATCAAACTCCTGCTCGCTAGACGGTCCCATCATGCAAAGATCGACCTGTGGATTCGACAAGACAAAACGGTAGCAGTCAGATGCTGAAAGCGGCTCTTCGCCGGGTGGCATCTTTTTCTTTTTCAGTAGTTTGCCCCAGCATGTCGCGGTGTAGACAGTCACACCCGGTCGGTTGTTGTCGGGGAGGTGGGGGAATATCTCGTCCTCGGCCCCTTTGTGAACGGCGTTATAGCGCAGCATAAAGATATCTATCGGTGAGTCACTCTGCCGGGCCAGTTCACCAAAGAACTTTCGGTTGTGCCCCGACATGGCTATGAAACGGACGAGTCCATCCTCCTTCATCTTCAGTGCTTTGTCGATTGTGCGCCGTGAGGGCTGCCGGTTATGCCAGCCAAGAAGGAGGACATCGGTGTAGTCGACACCAAGAATCTTCAGCCCTCTGTGAACCGAACGCTTTACGCTGATTCCGAAGTGGTCATACGATTGCAGGACGACTGTGATTTTGTCGCGGTGGTTCTTTACCAAATTGCGCAGACCGTCACGCATCCCGCGCCTTCTCGGAGTGCTCCAGTAGAAGTAATTTATGCCATGCTCGTGGAAGGCCTTCTCCACTGTCGAGGACGGTACGCCGTACCCGCCGGCCAGGCCGAGTCTGCTGACCTTCAGTCCCGTACGACCCAGGGTCGCGTGTTCTTGAAGGTTCATCCTGGTCACCTTTGGTGTCATCTGTTTGCTTTTTAGAAATAGTCGCAGATGTATATGAATCCGTAACCCAGATAGATGTACCGCACGAAGCGGCCCGCCACGAGCGTCATCAAGAAAGGCAGGACGGGAAATCGTTTGGCGCCGCAGGCGGCGTACACGATGTCGCATGGGATCGGCGATGCACTGCCGAGAAAGAGCACCAGGCTCACATACACTCTTGATTTGCCGTGTGTCCAGGGGTGTTCGCGAAGCCGGGGGAAACGTCGCCGCACCCACGACCGATTACCGTAGTACCGCCCGGCCGCAAACGTCACCAGCCCTCCCAGGGCCGAGCCGAGCGCCATAACGAGTGCGAGTCTGACAATGTCAAGACCCAGGGCCGCCCCAGCCACAGCATACGCCCACACCGGCAGCATCAGGGGCGTACAGGAAATCGCCGTGACGAAAAACAGGATGACATCGACCCACCCCTGACCGAAGCGCGTCATCAGCGCCACGCCGTACCCGTTGATCTCATTGCTGAACAGCACGGCCAGAATAGTCCCGGTCAGGATGATTATCAACGTAACAAGATGAGCGGCCATGGCGCTCTTCCGCACAGGTTCATCCGTCACCGGTGGAACGGTCGCTGGCCAAGGACTAGTGGGTGTTTCCGGGTCGATCATACTGCCTCTCATCGGTGTAACGCCTGAGAATACGCACCTTGTCAACCGTTGTCAACCAGCGAGTAGCTTCGGCGGGGCGGTCGCGCCGGCGCTAATGTTCTGTCCCAAGATTACATTCACGCAGTCTTGTGCCCGGCGGGTCTTCAGACCCGGCAGGAAACCGCTGTCATGCGGGGCGATCTGAAGATCACCTCACCACAACATGGGCCGGTCGTTATGCGGGCTACTCCTGGGACTCAGCATCAGCAGCCGCGCTGACTATGGCGAGCAAAAAGAGACCGGCACGGAGCCGGTCTCTTTCACGTTCGGCAGGCTGCTGTATCTTAAGAACAGCGGAACCGGCGTATATCACCAGGAGCGGCCGCGACCTCCTCCTCCACCACCACGACCGCCACCGCCACCGCGGTTTTCGGTGCGAGCCCGCGCTTCGTTGACGTTCAACGCCCGGCCGTTCAGGTCCTGACCGTTCAAACCGCTGATAGCGGCCGCAGCCTCTTCCTGTCCGGACATCTCCACGAAAGCAAAGCCTCGTGATTGACCGGTGTACTTGTCCTTGATAATATTGACGCTTGTGACTTCGCCATAGCCCTCAAAGGCCTGGCGCAACTGTTCTTCTGTCGAATCAAACGACAGGTTTCCGATGTAGATGTTCATTCTACACTCCTGAATTGCTCATCCCAACATGAAACCTCATCCAACGGGGGACTGCGTTCGTCGAGATAAACCGGTTAATGCGCATTATTGCGCAACGGTCCCGAGATTTGGCTAATTCCGAGATTTGTTGGAATAAACAAAGCCTTGAAAAAAACAATGACGGAAACCATTTTCGTTATTAAGTATATCGATACTTACCGACAATGTCAACACCTGTTTTTAACATGTTTCGCACACAAAGGTTGCGCACATTCGGGGGGGCGGGGGTTCACCCCCCAAGCACGGGCAGCCGGCCAATCGCTCGGCTCGGGCTTTAACGGTCAATGAAC
>DAOVOW010000007.1 GCA_030629485.1 bacterium | reverse complement strand
CCGGACTTCGACAGACGACATCCCTTTAATGAGTGATCACTCGTGTGCTGTCCCGGGATTACATTCACGCCATTTTGTCCCCGGCGGGTCTTCAGACCCGGCGGGAAATCGCTGCCATGCGGGGCAATCTGATGATCACCCCGCCACAACATTAGCACGTCATTATGCAGGCCACGTAAGGGAGAGAACACTAACGAATGCGTCCCAGGTTGAAGCGCGCCTTCTCCGATTTTCGCCCTTGAGCATCAATATAGTCCAAGCGAAAAACAAGGCTGTCCTTCGATACTAACGTCGCCGCGAGGCTGTACACAGCGCTGCCCTTAAGGCGTCGTCCGGTCAGAGTGTCCCCCCTGATGCTTCCCTCGTAGATGACATGCTTGCCGAACCCGTCCCATATCTCCCACACCAGAGAGTCGACTTCCTCGTCCACATAGAGATGTCCGGAATCCTGATAGGTGTAGAAGAACTTGGTGCCGACCATGCTGGTGCGAATGTAGCCTTCAGTAGAATCGTAGGTAAAGCCGGCTCGGCCTTCAATCGACAGCCGAATTCCGGTCACCGGCATTACAAACATCCCCTGACCACTCCATTCTCCGATCAACGCCCAGGGGTCGAAACTCCGGCCGTCATCACCTGCCATCGCCGCTGCCGGGAGCAGAGTTTTGCCGACCATGACCAAAACTGTAATGCCGACCGATAGAATTCGCATCATAGAGTTATACACTCGAGCAGTCGGCGATGTCAAGGATTGTGCTTCTCGAAGGGTTGAATCCAAAAGATGCAAACGCCCATCGCGGAGCCGAAAAAACCAGCCGCAACCGCCTGCATAACAACAGCTTGTGGATACGGAAGAGCGTCTGTTTTTTTGTTGCTTTGGCCTAGGTGTTTGCGTAGCTTAGAGAGTTGGGTGTGGATTGGAACTGCTTGTACCATAAGGAATTTGCCTCATGCCGCTCGAACGTGAAAAGATCGAAACGATTTTTCTCGAAGAGGAGATGAAGTCCTCATATCTCGACTACTCCATGTCGGTCATCACCAATCGGGCTTTGCCGGACATCCGCGACGGAATGAAGCCGTCGAATCGTCGCATCCTGGTGGCTATGAATGATCTCAATCTTCGTCCCGGGCGGCCTCATCGTAAGTGCGCCAAGATCGCCGGCGACACTTCCGGGAATTACCATCCTCACGGCGAGCAGGTAGTCTACCCCACCCTCGTGCGCATGGCGCAGGATTTCAACATGCGTTATCCGCTGATCGACGGACAGGGTAACTTCGGTTCTATCGACGGTGACGGTGCGGCGGCGATGCGTTATACCGAAGCCCGTTTGACGCCGATCGCAGTGGAGATACTTGCCGACCTGGACAAAGAAACGGTCGGTTTCATGTCCAACTACGACGCCACACGTGAAGAGCCAATGGTCTTGCCGGGTAAGTTCCCCAACTTGATTTGCAACGGTACCACCGGTATCGCAGTCGGCATGGCGACCAACCTGCCGCCCCACAACCTCACTGAAGTTGCCGAGGCGATCGTAAAGGTGATTGATGAACCCGAATGCACCAACGAGGACATAATGGAACTCGTGCCGGGTCCGGACTTCCCAACCGGCGGCATTATCAATGGGCGCGAGGGAATCCGTGAGGCTTACCGTAACGGAAGAGGTCGCATCCTGGTGCGCGCCCGGGCCGCTATCGAGCACATGGCCAACGGCAAGGAGGCTATTGTCGTCAACGAGATACCGTACCAGGTGAACAAATCCAACCTGCTCGAAAAGATAGCCGACCTGGTTCGCGACAAGATAATCGAAGGTATCTCTGACTTGCGAGACGAATCGGATCGCGACGGTATGCGCATTGTGATCGAGTTAAAGCGTGACCAGCAGGCGGACATTGTCCTCAACCAGCTTTACAAGCACACCACGATGCAGGTAACGTTTTCGGTTATAATGTTAGGACTCGATCACGGTATTCCGAAGACGATGACTCTGAGACAACTGATTCAGGCGTTCGTGGATCATCGTCACGAAGTCGTCACGCGACGCACCCAGTTCGAGTTGCGCAAGGCCGAGGAACGGGCACACATTCTGGAAGGGTACCGGATCGCACTGGACAATATCGACGCCGTGATCGCGCTGATCAGGAAGTCGAAAGACACACCCACCGCCCATGCCGGATTGATGAAGAAGTTCAAGCTCTCGGCCAGGCAGGCAACCGCGATTCTTGAGATGCGTTTGCAGCGTCTAACCGGGCTGGAGCGAAAAAAGATCGAAGAAGAGTACCGCGAGTTGATCAAACGTATCAGCCAGTTCAAGGCGATCCTCGAATCCAAAGCGTTGCGGATGCAGATCATCAAAGAGGAAACCCAGGAACTCGCCGAGCGGTTCGGTGATAACCGTCGTACCGAAATCCAGGATGCCGCCGAGGAACTGACGGTGGAGGATTTGATAGCCGAGGAGGAGATGGTCATCACTATCTCGCATCTTGGTTATATCAAGCGTCTGTCGGTCTCGGCCTATCGCCGCCAAAACCGTGGCGGCCGCGGTGTCAAGGGAATCGCTACCAAGGAAGACGATTTCGCCGAGCATCTGTTTGTAGCCTCGACCCACGATTACATCCTGTTCTTCTCGACCAAGGGACGATGCTACTGGGTGAAGGTGCACACGATCCCGGCCGGCGGCAAACTGGCCAAAGGCAAACCGATCGTCAACATGTGCAAGATGGAGCGTGACGAGACGATCACGGCTTTCTGTCGGGTGCGCACGTTCTCGGCCGATCTGTATGTGGTCATGGCCACCCGTAACGGCGTCATCAAGAAGACGCCGTTGGATGCGTTTTCCAATCCGCGCGTGGTTGGGGTCAACGCCATGAATCTGCCGTCCGACGACGAATTGATCGAGGCTGCCATTACCGACGGATCGTCCGACATCGTGCTGGCCAGTCGTAAGGGTATGGCGATTCGCTTCCCTGAGAGCAAAGTCCGCGCATTGGGTCGCACCGCCTATGGTGTCAAGGGCATCAACCATGGTAAGGGCGACTACGTCATCGGCATGGTTGTGGTCAAACGCGACAGCTCGCTGTTGGTCGTGTCCGAGAACGGCTACGGTAAGCGCTCCGCTATCGGCGACTATCGCATCACCAACCGCGGTGGAAAGGGCATCATCAATATCAAGACCTCAGAGCGCAACGGTGAGGTGGTGGCGATCAAGGAAGTGCTCGACGACGACGAGTTGATCCTTATCACCAAAGACGGCATTGCCAACCGCCAGGCGGTGAAAGATATCAGCGTGATCGGACGTAACACCCAGGGGGTTCGCCTGATTAGCCTCGGTAAGGGTGACATCGTCACCGACGTCGCGCGTGTTGCAAGGGAGGAGTAGGAAGGATCACGGAACGCTCGTTGCCCGAGGGCAGCGAGCGTCACGGTAGGTTCAAACGTGGGACGATTCATAATAGTCCTGTCATTCGTGGCCGGATTGGCGAGCGCCGAAAGTCCGCGTTGCGACACATCCTCTCCGCATAAGGCGTTGGGAGTCGTGTACTGTGTGTTCTGTATTGATACCGAGACCGACGGCTTCAACTACGGGCGCTTCTCGCAGAAGCTCAATCTTAACAGCTTCAAGAGGGGGAACATCGTTGAGCAAGCTCTTTCGTCGACCTGGCGCGACAGTCTCACCGACAGTTTTGATGGGTCACTGAAGATATCCTGGTTCCTCATGACTATCGAGGGATATCGTCCTACCAGACACGGCATCAACGCCGTTGCCGGGGAGTTTCTAAGGTGGTTCTCGGATATTATCCCACAGCTCGGTGATGAGATTGGGTGGCACTACCATCACGCCGACTGGTTTCACGACTCTCTGTCGCGCAAAACAGGCTGGAACATGATCCGCACCTTCTCGGGCCGCACCTACAATCGACTGACCGACAGAGAACTCGCGATGAGTCACCTGGCGTCGTTTGTCTATCATAATCGCCTCTATCCTGCTTCGTTCCGAGCTGGGTGGCTTTGGGAGAACAATGATTTCAGTAATTGGCTTGACAGCATCATACCGTTCGATTACTCGCACAATTGGGACGCTGTTGACGCAGAGTTATTCATGTATCATCCCAGCACTCACGATCTGTTCACATCGGGCGATCTTTCGCGATCCGTGGTCAGAACAACCGACGAGGTGGATAGTACCTACGTGCGATCAATGTTTGAACTGGCGGCCGCAGGACGTCCGGTTATATTGGCCTATTACACGCACAACTACGGTAGCACGCTGCCCCGCAACAATGCCATCAAGGCAAAGGCCAGACGGGTCCACGAGCTCTGTCGGCGGTACAGCGACTCCCTGGGCGTCCCTTTCCAATACTGCACCGCGTCGGAAGCTGTTAACCGCGCGCGCGGAATAGAGATGCCCTCCGAGTATTATTTCTCGGTACGCTACGACTCATCAAGCGGGACTTTGTATGCGGCCTGCGACTCATCCACTTTCGGTGTGCCGCTGGTTTGCGTCATGATCGGTGGGGAAATCGTTGGATCCTTGATGGAACATGATACGGACGCCAATGTCTGGCGGCTGCAGCTTGATACAGTGCGAGTGGACTCTTTCCTGGTGGCCGGCGTCTCCAAAACGGGAGATACTTTCGTATGGGGTCCCTGCACGCCGTCAGATGCAACTGCTCAGAACCGCAAACGGTAACCCACCGTCGGTAGGATGCCGGCATCGTAAACAAAACCGTTGGCTGTGTTCATGATCGGGTTGCCGCGGTTGGTCACATTGGCTATGTTGCAGTACAGTTCCGATCCCCCGAAATCAATCGAGAAATGCAGATTGACACTCACGAAAGTCGGGAAGCGAGCTGAGTTTTCCTGCTTCTTGCAGGACAGAAAGTACTCAGGACTGTAGCGATCATCCTCCGGCTATGACGATGGTGGCCCTTTCCAGTAGCTGACCAGCCAGATCGGTAATGCACCCAACCAGGACAAGGTCCGAATCTGGTGAGTTGACGGCGCCGTAACCAAGCAGAACCAGCAAGAGAAACAACGAGGCGGTTGCTCTGAGCGTAAGGTTGAGCGGTCGGTAGCTTTCTGATTTCGTAGGTGTTGTTGACAATCCGGCTATCATGCTTAGGGTCCGGAAGAGGTTGGTTCAGGCTCCCGGTGAGTCGGTTAGGCCAGCCCATGCCGACCGGGTTGCTTTTGAGCGTTTGCGGGTGGGTCGTCCCCGACCGACTCTGTCACCAATGTGAAAATGGGCACTACTATCAAGCTGAATGGCGGCGCCGATCCGCGAATATCTGCCAACACTGCGGCGTCCAGATCGACGGGTGGTTCTGCCAAGGGCGGCTCGTGCCGGGGGCCGTTCGGGCCTGGATGGACACTCCAACCGGTCTAATATGTTGATTCCAAAAGCCATAACAACCAGTTATAGGTCAACTGCCGTGCCGACCGGACAGGAAACCGGTTATCGCCGTAAGGCCCTGTCCAGCGGCTAGTTTTCGATATGCTGAAGGATTGCACAGCACGCAGCCAGCCATACTGTATGCAAGGGGCGTAACAATCAGGCACCGTCACTGCCGCTGTCGGACAGTTGCCGATTGGAGAATCAGACGAGGCAGCCTATATTGGGCGGATGGATTACATCGGTGAAATCGCCGGCCTGTCGGTGGCCTTTTTGTGGGCTGTGACGTCGATTTTCTTTGCCGAAGCAGGCAAATCGATCGGTTCGTTTCGAGTCAACGTCATCAGGCTATTGATTGCCGTGGGACTCTATGCTGGTCATTCTGTATTATAAGGAGAAGGTGTCGCTCCGTGCCACCGTGGGCGCGGTGGTCGCTGTCGCCGGGGTGGCTATTCTCTTTCTGAGTTGATGATGTATCTTGATTACAATCGGTTCCGGTCCCTGGTGGATGAATACTTTGAGCGCTTCAGGGGTTCACCTGAAATATCAAAGCGGCAGGTCAACCGTGACTTCGGGTACTTCGACATAGTCCGGTTCTTTGGAGCAGAAGCTGTGGATCCGACCGAGATTGGGATCACATATCAGGCTAAACCGTACGAACTCAGCGATGATCATATTGCACGGTTTGCGATGGAGATAAAGAAGCGCATGACGGCCGAGGGTCGCCTGTATAGTGGTCCCTCCGTCATGAAGCTGGTGGAGGCAAATCTCGCCGGACCGAACAAGAGCCTGACGGTTCAACCCTGTCACTACGGATTGCAGGCAGGGAGTTGCTTCGCTCTCGACTACCGGCATCCGTTGTTTGATAACCATGGCGGGACTCTTCGGGAGTACTATCTCTCGGAGACCCAATCACGTGAGGTCAAAGACAACCCGCTGGCCGTCTGTCTGGGCGTCTCGGCCTGGGTCGTGGTTGAGTCAGCAGACGGTCGCAAGTTGCTGGCAGTGCATCGAGCAGCCCACCTGGCCTCGCTGGAAACATCGTTCGGCCTCTCGGTAGGGGGATCGGTGGAGTACGTGGTCGAACCGAACAATCTGCTGGATGTAATGCGAGTTTCCATCGCCGCCGAAGTGTCCGAGGAACTGGGGTTAGCCCCTTCGGAGTACACGTACATCCCACTGGCCTACACCCGCGAGATATTCCGCGGCGAACGGCCTCAACTGTTTGGGGCGATACTGACGCACCTCACTCTCTCCGAACTGACCGCCCGGCTGGAGAAGCATGATCCGGAAAAACGAGAGTTCGATGACTATGAGTTCCTGTCTCTTGGGATAGATGGTGTTAGTTCAGGCCGGTTAGCTGACCAGTTGAATTACGAAGGGCGGATGAACCTGGAATTACTGTTGCAGTACTATCGGACACAGAGGGGTTAACGAGCGGCCTGCGCTACCACGCTGTTGAAGTGGTCGGATATGCCGGCACAAAAAAAGCAAGGTGCTGCAAAACATAGCAGAAAAAAAAGCCCGTCCAGTACCGGACGGGCCTCAAGAGCTATGTTGTAGAATTCAACTACTGGTCGATCTCATCGACATTAGTGGCGGGACGAGTCAGTTCATCGATAACCTCACTGATTTCTTCCGGCCGCCTGTCCTTCAGCTTCCCCTTGTACTTTTTCAATTGGCCCTTGACCTTGTCCACCGCCACTGCGATAGAGTTGTACATGTCGTTGGTTTCACCGGTGCCGCTCATACTCTGGTTGAAAACCTTTACCCTCAGCTCAGCCTTGTGCAGATGACGCTCGGTATCCAGGACCAGTTCGGCCGAGATGATATTCTCGAAGTAACGAGTCAGGCCTTCCACCTCGGTCTCGGCTCGTTCTCGCATCTCACTGGTGAGATCAAAATGGCGAGCAGTGATCGTTTTTTGCATGGCTGAATTTCTCCTTTCCTGGCGAAATCCATCTAAAGGTTTATCAAAATGACAGCTTCGTTGTCCGGAACGACAGACTGTCTGTTCTTCCTATGAAAAGATGCTTTCTTTATTATACCACTTCCCTAAGGCAGATATTCAAAGTATCGAACTCCGCCGCTTTGATCGAAACTCAATCCCGTAGCCCTACCCAACTCCTCCGCCGAAGGTTGCCGACACAACATCATCCTCTCTTATATTATGGCGAAACAAAAGTGTAACCGCTACTACTATTTCATACGAAAAACAACCGACCAAGGTTGTACTCGCATGCGGCTTTTCGTTGTGTGAACTTCTACGGTCGTTGCGTACCCTTTGGGCACCTCGAAGAATCTCCACCCTTCGGTAATTCAGCGTCCCGTTACTAACAGGCTGTTGAAAGACGCTGCAACCGTCATTGCGAGGTTGCCGCAGGCGACCGTGGCAATCTCTAAGTGGCTGCTCCATAACAATTGGAGATTGCCGCGCTCCCTTTGGTCGCTCGCAATGACATCAGTTGGGACTTTTTCAACAACCTACTAAACCCTCTTGCGAAGACGGGCTGACGGTATTTTCAGCTCCTCGCGATACTTGGTAACAGTTCGTCGGGCCAGCCGGATCCCTTCGTCATTCAGTCGGCGGAATACTTCCTGATCGGAAAACGGCTTATCAGGCGGCTCGCTCCTGATGATCTCCTCGATACGCTGTTTGACCGACCGCTTCGACATATCCGAACCGTCGGCTCTGGCGATCCCTGAATTGAAGAAGTACTTAATCTCTTTTACACCGAACGGCGTCTGCACATACTTGCCCGACGAAACCCGACTGATCGTGGCCACGTTCATTTCCACGGCCTGGGCAATTTCCTCCATGATGAGCGGATTCAGGAAAGCCGGACCTTTCTCGAAAAACTCCGCCTGCCGTTCTATGATGGCCTCCATAACCCGGATCATGGTGGACCGGCGCTGCTGAATGGCATTCATCATCCATCGCGCCTGTTCCAGTTTTTGCCTGATATACTGCTTGGTGTCCTTGGGTGTCTCGTTGCCTCGCCGGATAAGATTGCGGTAACTGGCGTTTATGCGCAGTCTCGGAACATAATCGTCATTGTGCAAGACCAGGTACTTGTCATCGAAGCGCTCTACCATCAAATCCGGGATCACCGGCATAGCACCGGAATCGAAACGACCGTAGGTCGGGGTCGGCGAGAGACTTTTGATCACTTCCATCGCCTGCTGCGCCCGTTCCACCGGGACACCCACCATCCGGGCCACCTGAAGGATCGATTTGCGATCGAGTTCATTGATATGGTCATCCACGATGCGCCAGGCCAGGCAACCCTCCATACCCTTTTCCCGCATCTGAATCATGAGCGATTCCCGAAGATCGCGCGCCGCTACACCAGTGGGATCGAACCGCTGTACGAGAGCAAGTACTTCGGCGATCTTGGCTTCATCCATCGACAACTCAGCCGCCATTTCGGCCACACTTATCGTCAGATAGCCATCGGGAGCGATATTCCCAATAATATACTCGGCTATCAGATGCTCTTCCTTCGACAGCTTCAGCATGGCCAACTGGTCGCTCAGATGAGTGAACAGGCTTTCCTGTTGGGCGGCGGGACCCTCAAAGCGCTCCTCCTTTTCCTCGCGCGGCAGGTTGACTTTGTAGCCCTCATCTTCGTCGGCGAAGAACTGATCCCAATCGACATTGTCATCACTTTCCTTCTTGTCGTCGGCCGCAACATCGAACTCCGAGTCTTTGTCAAGGTCAAGCTGTTCCTCGGCCTCGAGTTCTTCGACTTCCTCCAGGAGGGGGTTGGTGGCCAACTCATGACGGATCGTCTGCTCCAACTTGAGCGCCGGCATCTGAAGCATCTTCAGAGACTGGATAAGTTGTGGAGCGAGCACCTGCCTGAGTTGTGGTCGAAGTTCCAGTTTCATCGTTTAACCCGTAATCCGTAATCTCGTTCTTCCGCCTTTACTGACACAGAAAGCGCCTTTTTAGTAATGTCGGAAGCTAAACTCCCATGATTTATACCATCAGCCCAAATCGTTCAGTAATTAGACATCCTCTTTCCATCGTCAATTCAACCGGAATTTCTCTCCAAGGTAGATCTTGCGCGCCTCGGCGTCATTGGCCAGAAACTCCGACGTACCGGATTTGAGAATCTTACCGTCACACATGATATACGCACGATCGCAGATTGAGAGGGTTTCGCGAACGTTGTGATCGGTAATCAAGACGCCGAGGTTCTTGGCGACCAGACGCATGATTATTTTCTGAATATCCTCAACTGCAATCGGATCGATACCGGCGAACGGTTCATCCAGCAACATAAATTTCGGCTGGTTAACAAGGGCGCGCGTAATCTCGACCCGGCGGCGCTCACCTCCGCTCAGGGTATAAGCCATGTTCTTTCTGAGATTCACCAGGTCCAACTCCTCCAGGAGTTCCTCCAGTCTCTGCTTGCGCTGCTTACGGCTCAGTTTCCGAAACTGCAGGATAGACATGATATTATCCTCGACCGTCATCTTGCGAAAGACCGAGGCCTCCTGCGCAAGATACCCGATCCCGGCGGCGGCCCGCTTGTACATCGCCAGCCGGCTGATGTTGCGATCACCCAGAAACACCTTCCCCTTATCCGGACGAACAAACCCAATGATCATGTAGAACGTGGTCGTCTTTCCGGCGCCGTTGGGTCCAAGCAACCCCACTACCTCTCCGGGCTTAACGTCCATCGTGACCTCGTTGACGACAGCCCGTTTTCGGTAGTATTTGACCAATCCATCCGAAACCAATATGTCCATACTCAAATATAAGGGGACAAACGCTGGAACCAAACAATTTTCTCAGCTAAGCACAGTTTTTGCTGTGCCAACGCATCCCAATAGTGGGAAATATAGCCTTGCGCGTGGGTATAAAAGTATTAACTTCAATAACCGAAATGAGTTAAGAACTTACTCCAGTGCCGAAAAGGATACTCACATATGAAAAAAACTCTGGTCTTAAGCTTGATTATCGCACTCATGGTAGCATGCAGCCAAACACCCCAACAGAAACTGCAGTCGCTATACACCACCGCCAAGGAACAGATTGACCACTATCAGTTTGAGAAAGCCACAATCACGATCGATAAGATGGGCGAACTCGATTCGTCCAGCCCCTTGATTCCGTACTGTGTGGGTTTGCTTCACGAGCGTCAACTCTGCTATCAGGACGCGGTGCATGACTATATGCTGGTGGGGACTATTGACCCCGCCTTTGGGCCTGCTTTGGAGGGGATATGTCGGGCCTTTTCCCGCCTGGGAGAGTATACAAACGCAACGCGGGCGGCTTCAGACAACGCTCAGCAGCGGCCGGCCGACTTTGAAGCACGGTTGTTGCTGTCCCGGGCCATGATCGGACTCGGTCAGTACCGCGGTGCCGAGCGGGAAATCGCACGGGCCGAGAAATTGGGCGCCTCGTCGACCATTACCCACTTTATGGTGGCCAGGGTTTACCATCTCCGCAACGAAAACGATTCGGCTCGAAGCCATCGCGAGCAAGTGATGGCCGACCCTCAAGAATCCGTGGATTTTCTTGTGGGCGCCGCCGAACTGTACGAGGCTGTCGGTCTGATTGATTCGGCGATATCTTTCGGCCGTCGTGCCCTTGAGAGCCGCCCCGAAAACCATGACCTTCTGCTGGACCACTTTTTCCGCTGCATCAGGGTCAGATACTTCTTTGAGGCCCGCCAAGCGATAGCTCATATCGAAGCCAGAGAAGGCAGCGAGGTGGTACGGGCCGGGATGTGGTTGCATTACTATCGCGCCACCGGTGAGCATTCCAAGGCAAGACGAGCTGCCGCCGATTACCGGAGACTGACCGACGGCTCAATCATGTCGGTGTTTCTCGATATTATGGCTCGTGCCGAGAGCTCCGACTTTCTGTCAGCCGGCAGCGACATGGGCGCATTACAATTGCGTCTGAAGAAAGACGGGTATCTCCCCGAGTTTCAAGAGTACATGGTCTACACCATACAGGCTAACAGCCCCGAAGTAATCTCGGGTGCAGAGAATATGGATTTGTTGCAGCAATTGTCGGCCGAATACGCCAATGCTCTGGAAGTCAAACTCCGCATAGCACATCTGATGCACAAGGTCGGGGATTTCGATGGCTACAAAGAATACGTAACCCTGCTGGAGGAGTATCATCGTTCGCAGCCTGATTGGCTTACCGGGATCGCCGACGTGAACGCCGGGCTGATCATAAGGAAATACGACCAGGCCGAGCGACTTTACACCCGAGCTCTGGAATTGAACCGTTGGTATCGGCCGGCTTTTGAGAACTATGTGGCGATGCAGCGAGGGCGTCGGCTGTACTCGGAGGCATTGGATATTTTTGAGCAATACCCTCATTTTTCAGAACTCTACCCGGCCATCAGACTGCTTGAGGCTCTGGTGCTGGCCGAGAACAATCGTCTTGATGAAGCTCAGACGATGCTGACAAGCGGGTGCCGGTTGATTAGCGGTGACTTGACGATGGTCGGGGAGTATCTCGCCATCATGAAAAGACGCGGGGAGCTTGATAGAGTCGATCCGGTTATTGAAATGCTCAGTACAAACGGTTCTAACGCCGACGCCTTGGGGCTCGCGGCCGTCTGGGAGTGTGAACGCCGAAGGTACCAAAGCGGACTCGATCTGACCGATCAGTCTCTGGCTATCGACCCTGACAACGTCACCGTGCACGCCGTCAAAGCGTGGGCTGTGCACGGATTGGATCACCGGGGTGAGGCCTTCGACTTGTTCGAGGAGAACCACAGGCGCGATCGCAATAATGTCGCTAACAACGTATACTATTCGAGGCTGCTTGCCTCCGATAAGATGGACCTTGATCGGGCCACCAATATAGCTCGCAAGGCAGTGTTCGACGGCATGGGTGATCTCGACGTCTGGATGAATCTCTGCTACGTCTATTTCCAGGCGGAGCGTTATGATTTGTCGAGAGGTGAAGCCAACAAAGCGTCCCTGTCTTTCCCCTATCGGCCCGAACCTTATTTCTGGATCGGAATGGATATGTATATGGAAGGCAATCCCGATGCGAGAGAGAACCTTCAGAAGTCTGTCATGCTGGGTTTGGTCGGTGACCAACTCAAGCAAGCCCAGGAGGCGCTGGCCAAACTGTGATCGAAGGCCTGAAGAACAGCGAGTGGGCGGATCTTTGTGGATGGCGCCGCCGCGCGGATAGAGAATAATGTCCACTCAGCTAAGGAGCGTTCTGATCACGGGCGGCGCCGGGTATATCGGTTCGCACCTGATCGGCCTGCTGCTGAATCACGGGTACGGCGTGCGGGTCCTGGACAACCTCACCTACGGAGGCCAGGGACTTCTGTCGTATCTGACCCACGCACAGTTTGAATTCCAGCACGGCGACCTTCGCAAGGAAGAAGACGTGCACGCCGCCATCAGTGGTATTGACAGTATCGTCCATCTGGCTGCGATCGTGGGCGACCCGGCCTGTCGAAAGGAACCGGACCTGGCGCGCGAGGTTAATCAAACCGCCTCTGAGATGCTCTGCTCCATCGCGATCCAGAGCGGTGTAAAACGATTTGTCTTCGCCTCGACTTGCAGCAACTACGGCAAGATGGATACCAACGATTCCTTTGTCGATGAAACCTCCCCGCTGAGACCGGTGTCGTTCTACGCCGAACTCAAGGTCGGGTTTGAGAACTATCTTCTGGCTGCGTACGGCGGCAACTTTGCACCGACCGTGCTGCGTTTCGCCACCGCCTATGGACTCTCGCCGCGTCCACGGTTCGACCTGACCGTCAACGAGTTCACGCGTGAACTGACTTTGTCGCGGCGACTGGAAGTGTACGGGCGGCAGTTCTGGCGGCCGTACGTCCACGCTCGTGACCTGGCGGTAGCTTGCATTACGTTGCTGGAGACTGAGACCGAGAAGGTCGCCGGCCAGGCTTTCAACATTGGCGGCACTGATGAAAACTATCAGAAAGAGACCCTGGTCGCTATGATCATCAAGGAATTGGGCGCAGGGGGCGATAATGTCATCTACGTACAGCGCGATGAAGACCCGCGCGACTACCGCGTCAACTTCGACAAAGCGAGGCGACAGTTGGGATTTGAGTTGAGCCGGAGCGTGAGGGATGGGATCCGTGAGATTATCGGCGCTATCACTTCGGGGATCATCGTTGACCCCGACAGCAAACTATACCGGAACGCATGATGAGCTTATTCACAATCCCCGGAATCCGTCATTGTGAGTTTGCCGAAGGCACTCGTGCCGTAAGCGAACGCGGCAATCTCAGACAGAGAAAACGGAGAAGAGCCTGAGGATGGAAGCAGTCGTTCTGGCCGGCGGCCAGGGTACGCGCCTTCGACCGCTGACGGTAGAGATTCCCAAACCGCTGGTAACCATCGGCGACCGACCGATTATCGAGATCCTGCTCCGTCGCCTACAGCGATGTGGCGTCACTAAAGTGCGCCTTGCCGTGAACCATCTGGCCCACCTGATAATGGCAGCCATCGGCGATGGCGAACGCTTCGGGCTGGAGGTAACCTATGAGCACGAGAGCAAGCCTCTTTCCACAGTCGGCCCTCTCAAGGCGATGGGTGCACTGCCGGATCAGTTCCTGGTAGTCAACGGTGACATCCTCACCGACCTGGATTTTACCAAGCTTTATCGACATCACCTGGACGGTGGTACCGATCTAACAGTAGCAATCCACGAGAGAAGCAATCTGGTCGACTACGGCGTGATTGAAGTGGGAACCGATGGCAGGGTCACCTCGTTTAGAGAGAAACCGGTCAGTCACCTGACCGTGTCTATGGGAGTCTACGTGTTCTCACGCCGGATTCTCAAGTTTGTACCTGTGGACAAACCGTTCGGTTTTGACGAATTGATGCTGAGTTTACTCGAACGAGACGAGCCGGTCAACACCTACCGTTACGATGGCTACTGGTTGGACGTGGGCCGTCCCGACGACTACCGGCGCGCCCAGCGCGACATCGTTCCGATACAGAAACTGCTGGAATAGGTAGTAAGCCACACTCGGTACCCCACCTATAGCGGAGCGACAGGTGGGCTTCACGATGAAAAACCCACCCGACGCCGGCGCTCTGGGTGGGGTACCGGTCTGCCGCTTGACATAATACAGTGGGGCAGACCGGGAGAGACTGTCCCAAGAGTGCGTGTCCAGGCAGGTCTTGCGGTCGCCGCAGGCAAACGTGTGACCTGCCGGTTGATAGTCCTACTGTGCAACAATGGCTTATGAGTAATCGCCGGGTCACACCCTCGACTTTGTCGAGTCCAAGAAACGATCTTATGGGGCAGACCGGGAGGTCTGCCGCCCACCGTACATCACCTATGATCGCTTTAGAGGAGTGGAAAAACGGCGGGACCATTTCGGTCCCACCGCAGCCTTGGGCCTATCAATAACAGGTTAGTGCCGAGCCGCCGATGAACATGTAGTCCACCAGGTAGACGAGATCCTCAATATCGGCGTAGCCACCGGAACCGTTAACATCGGCGGCCACCCAGTTTTCGGGCGCCGGTCCTCCGGTGAACATCCAATCAACCAGATATACCAGATCGCTGATATCGGGACCGTCGCCGGAGTTGTCGATATCACCGCAAACAAAGTCGCACGCATCGCCAACCCCGTCGCTGTCAGCATCTTCCTGCTGCGGGTTGTAAACGGTCGGACAGTTGTCACAACTGTCGCCTACGGCGTCGGCGTCGATATCTTCCTGCAGTGGATTTGGATCATCAACGCAGTTGTCACAGGCGTCGCCCCAACCGTCAAGGTCGGTATCCGTCTGTGACGGGTTGTTTTGCTGTACGCAGTTGTCGCAACTGTCACCTACTCCGTCCCAGTCAGCATCTTCCTGCGACGGATTATAAACTTCATCGCAGTTGTCACAGGCGTCGCCGACGTTATCAACATCGACATCTTCCTGCGAACT
>DAOVOW010000080.1 GCA_030629485.1 bacterium | reverse complement strand
AGGACAAGCCGGGACGACGACGGGTTATTCATCGGGATAACGAGGTAGCAACGGCCGGCTGTGGAGATCGATCCACCGCGGCACCATTAGTACTCCTGCCAGCGGTAGTCGGCGGAGACGATCAGCCCGATTAGCGTCCATGTCAACACCAGTGAGGTGCCGCCGTAGCTCAGAAACGGCAACGCCAGTCCGGTCACCGGCATGAACCCGAGGGTCATTCCGATATTGACGAAGAACTGAAACAAGAGCACTGCAGCGGCGCCAATCACCACGTTGGACGCGAAGCGCGAACGACACCTGGTGGCAATCCGGATGGCGCGATAGAAGATCACTCCGAATAGGACGATCACGACCAGCGAACCCCACAGACCAAACTCCTCTCCCAGCACACTAAAGATAAAGTCCGTGTGACGTTCCGGCAGGAAATCGAGACGTGTCTGCGAGCCGGACAACAAGCCCTTGCCCCAGACGCCGCCGGAACCGATAGCGATCTTGGACTGGATGATCTGATATCCGGCGCCACGTGGATCAAGACCGGGGTCGAGAAAGGTCAGGATGCGCAGCTTTTGGTAATCAGCCATTCGATTCCAGATGTATGGTGTGATTACACCGAAGGCGAGGTTCGTCACCACCACCAGGACACTGAACAGCATACCCGGTCGCGAAAGAAAGAGGAATGTCAGGAGCACAGCGAAATACAGGGCCCAGGCCAGCCAGTGCGACGCGGCCACCAGACTTGCCAGGGGCGATAAGATTAGGATAAGGTAAACCGGCGACAGACCCGACCAGAACCACAGGGCAAAGAGAATGATCCAGAACACCAGCGAAGTACCCAGGTCCGGTTGTTTCAAGATCAACATCACTGGAATCAGAGTCAGAATCGCAGTGAAGGCGAGTCGACGTTTGGAAGCCGGCGGCAGTTTCGTGTAAGCAAAGAATCGTGACAAAGCCAGTACCACGGCCAGCTTGGCCACATCGGACGGCGCCAGGTTGATGGGACCAAAAGAGAACCACCGAGTGGCGCCCATTCGCGAACTGCCGACCAGCAGCACCAGGACCAGCAGAGACAAAGTGATTCCAAAAAACAGATAGGCGCTGACATCAAAGAGCCTCAAAGGCAGATGGATAACCACCGCAAAGGCGACCAAAGCAATCAGCAGCCAGAGCGATTGACGAAGATAGAAACTCTGGCTGTAGGCTGAATCGGCATAGTGCTGCGCCGACATGATCAGCAGGATCCCAATCATGGACAGAAACAAAGCCGCACTGATAATGCGCCAGTCCAGATCACGGTAGTTCAGCATCAGTCACCCTCCGCGTGAGACAGACCGGCCACTGGCTGCGGGCGCAACTTCTTGGTCATATAGATATCAATAATCCGCTTGACGGTCGGCGCCGCCACTTCCGAACCGTGACCAGCGTTCTCGACAACAGCACAAACTACGATCTCGGGGCGTTCCATCGGCGCTACACCGACAAACAAGGAATGATTGTCTCCATGAGGGTTCTCCGCCGTGCCGGTTTTCCCACCAAGGCTGTACAGGTTATTCCTCAGGCCGTGGGCGGTGCCGTGCTCACCCTCCACCACCAGGCGCAACCCTTCGAGCAATAACTCCAGTGTTCCTGATGAAAACGGCAGTTTCCTGACCATCTGCCTGGACGGGATCACCTGCTGGCCGTCCGGAAACTGGATACTCTTAATTAGTCGTGGACGATACACGATGCCGTCGTTGGCCAAACCACAGAAAAACTGTGTCAGTTGCAACGGCGTGACGAGTATCTCTCCCTGCCCGATCGCGTTGTTCAGTACCAACCCCCGGCTCCACTTTTTCTTGCCGTAGCGCTTATCGTAGTATTCGCTGTTGGGGTTGAGACCGTCCTCTTCGCCCGGCAGAGCGACGCCGGTGACGTGGCCGAAGCCGCACTTATCGAAGTACTGACTCAACAGATCGATACCGAGTTTCAATCCCACCTGATACAAGTACACATCGCAAGACTGTTCAATCGCACCAATCGCATTAAGGGCGCCATGACCGCGGGGCAACCAACAGCGAAAGTAGCGATTGCCGAACTGCAAGCCACCGTAGCATGGCTTCAGAGTTGTATTCGCACCGATCATTCCCTCTTCCAACGCCGCGCCGATGGTCAACAGCTTGGTGGTGGAAGCAGGCGGATAGAGACCACTGATGGGACGGTTGAGCAGCGGATGGGTCGTATCCTGCGTAATGCTTTGCCAAAGACTCTCCGGTATGACGGTCGAAAAAATGTTGGCGTCGAACCCAGGATAGGATGTCATGGCCAGGATTTCGCCGCTGCGTGGATCCATGGCGACAATAGCGCCACAGCAATACTCTTCAAGCGCCGCCACACATTCACGCTGAAGATCGTTGTCGATCGTCAGCACCAGGTCGGCGCCGGCAACGGCGGGCGTGACCGCCTTCTCTTCGTACGGTCCCCGGCTTTGACCGGAAGCGGTAACTTCGATATAGGCCGTCCCCTCACGCCCTCGGAGGAGCGCATCGTGCTGCTTTTCCAGCCCTTTCTTGCCGATTATGCTACCCAGGCGATAATCGACCGCACCCTCACGCCGTCGCTCTTCCTCGGAGACCTCACCGACGTGACCCGTGAAACACTCGGAACCCAGACCGGGCGTATAACGTCTTACCTCTTCCATCCGGATGCTCACTCCCGGGAAACGGCTGGCCTGCTCTTCGATTACGGCCACGATCTCAAACGGAACATCGCGCATGATCGGGGCAGGTTGGTAACGATTGACCAAGTTCTTCCGCAACCGTTTTTGAACCACGCTCGTATCAAGTCCAATCAACGCTGCCAGGTTCGGTATCGTCGTGTCCCGAACTGCCTCAGACGCCACGACAGATACCGTGAAAGAGGGTCGGTTATCGATTATGATACGCCCCTCCCGATCGTACACCACACCACGACCGGCCACCAGCGGCTGTACTCTGATCCGGTTGTTCTCGGACTGCTCGGCCAGTTCGCGATAGTTCAGAATCTGCAGTTTCACCAGCCAGCCGAAAATCACCAGCAGCAAGCCCAGCACAATCAGAAGAACGGTAGCTTGGCGATACTTGAGGCTGAGAGTTGACTGTGGCATCCGATTGTCAGAAAAGAGCCTTAATTCTGGTCCAGGTGATGCGACCTTCTTTGACCAGAAAGAAAAGCCACCCAATCAGAGTAGTGTAAACGGCGCCCGGCAGCGCGGCGGTCACCAGAAGAAACCAAAAATCTTCTGCTCCAAAGGTAATCAACACCATAACATTGTGAAGGAGTATACCGCCCAGTATCAGCAGCAGCTTGGCATATAGAGAGTCGAGGTTTAGCCGCTCACGAGTGTGATAGGCGAGAAGCCCCAGCCCCGCCAGCCACAGCGTATGCCAACCGATAAGATCCGGCATTCCGGCGGCCAGCACCAGACCGGCGGCAAAACCGAACCAGGTAGCAACCAACTCCGGTTTGTAGACAGCCACCGTCAGCACTATGAGGGCGGCCAGATTGATCTCGGCCGTAAGGACTGTCGTGATGTCCCTTAGCATCACCTCGTGCAGGGCGATCAACAGAAGATAGAGTACAAATGGAATCGCCCGTGTCATGGACCCTCCGGCATCAGAATGAAGAGTTCCTCAATGGTCCGAAAGTTGACCGCCGGCTCGAGCTTGATTAGCGAGTACGGCTTGTTTTCCGGCCGCCGAACATCCGATACAATGCCAACTCTCAGGCCCGGCGGGTAGATGCCCCCCAGCCCCGACGACAAAATGGTATCACCTACCTGGATGGCACCCTGATTGGGGAAATTGTCCAGAATCATACCTTCCGATGGTAAGTAGCGCACGATGCCCATCTCGCGGCTGGTTGCCACCCGGCCGGCGACACGATTGAGCGGATCGGTCAACAACTGTACTTTGGCGTACCCCGGCATCACCTCCTGCACCCGCCCGACCAGACCCACTTGATTGATGACCGGATGATTGACCAGCACGGAATCCTCGATCCCCATGTTAATGGCGGCGGACACCGGTAGCGGTTCTCCGGTCACTGAGATGACCCGGGCCGGCAGCAGACGATACGCAGGCGGCGGTTCAAACCCAAGGATCGATCGCAGCCTGGGGTTTTCCCGCTCAGCTTCCTCCAGAGCCACGATTCTTAAGGATGCCTCGGTCAGCGAGACTCGAAGTAATCGATTCTCTTTGTTGGTGCCGACCAGGTCCCGGACTGTCCATCGGATTTTGAAAAAGGGAGAGTAGGCCGTGTCGATGATCGCGTCACCGATTAGTTGGTTGACATTCGGCAACTTGAGTATCAGAGTAGCTACAAAAATGAGAATTACAGCGAGATGAACAACCCGCCAACTCTTATAAGAAAGACCGGATTTTCTGTTCAACATGGCAAACGCCACTCAGAACGAGACCCTAATTACTCGATGACATCAATTAAAGCCAGAACATCTCCGGGTGAGGCGGCCTCGAGGAGCTTTGTGCGGTTCTCCTCCGGTTTCATCAGATAGGACAGGCGCGCCATCACGTTCAAGTGCGCACCGATAGCGTCCTCCGGAGCGGCGATCAGAAAGAAGAGATGTACTGCCTTGTGATCCATGGCGTCGAAGTCCACGCCGGCGCTGCTTCGTCCGAAAGCAATCACGATCCCCTTAACCGATCTGGTTTTCGCGTGGGGAAAAGCCACGCCATAGCCAACACCGGTTGTGACCAGGTTCTCCCGTTCCTTGATATCCTGTAGCAGTTGATCCCGATCTTTGACCATATTGGAACGGGCAACAAGATCAACCAACTCCTCGATCACACCGGTCTTGTCGGTTGCTTTCAGATCGAATTTCACCAGCGTCTCGTCGCAGAATTTAGAAAGCTTCATGTAATTTGTCCCTACTCGATATTCTCTGCTTCGTCCATCAGCAGCACCGGTATGTCGTCGGTGATTCGGTAAGCGAGCCGGCAGTTCTCGCAGACCAGACGGTTCTCATCTTCCTGATAACTCAGTTTACCCTTGCACTTTGGACAAACCAGTTTCTCCAGCAGTTGACTTGACAGCGCCATTGACTTGTTTCCTCAGCGTTCCTCGAACTCACCGATACTTCGGTATTTGGCCAGTCTGTCCTGGAGAAGTTGCTCGATCGGCTTGGCCTGCAACTCCTTCAGAGCAGCCAGTATTTCTCTCTTCACTAACTGGGCAGTGGCGGTTGGATCTCGATGAGCACCACCCTCCGGCTCGCTGATCACCTTGTCGACCACTTTCAGTTTTATCAAATCATCCGATGTCACCTTGAGCGCCTCGGCCGCCTCCGGCGCTTTGGCCGCGTCACGCCATAAAATCGCGGCGCAGCCCTCCGGCGAAATAACGGAGTACCAGGCGTACTCGAGCATCATGACGACATCGCCAACGCCGATACCTAACGCCCCTCCGGAAGCACCCTCGCCGATAATAACCACCACAATCGGCACCCGCAGCCGGGCCATCTCTCTGATATTGTGGGCAATCGCCTCGGCCTGACCACGCTCTTCGGCGCCGATCCCCGGGTACGCTCCCGGTGTATCGATCAGTACGATGATCGGGATCTCAAACTTCTCGGCCAGTTTGAACAGCCGCAGCGCTTTACGATACCCTTCCGGATGGGCCATACCGAAATTACGGGCCAGTTTCTGTTTGGTGTCACGACCTTTCTGCTGACCAATCACCAGCACCGGCTGGTTGTCGATTCTGGCGAACCCACCGATCATCGCCCGATCGTCGGCGAAACAGCGATCACCGTGAAGCTCCACGAAATCGGTGGTGATCATTCTGATATAATCAAGAGTGTAGGGACGTTTGGGGTGGCGAGACAACAGTACACGCTGCCAGCGCGTCAGTCGGGAATAGATATCCGCGCGAAGTCGAGCCAGTTTTTTTTCCAGGGAGGCAATCTCACTGTCCAGTTCAATGCTCTCTCCGACGGAGAAATCTTTCATGTCGGAGATCTTCTTCTCCAACTCGACCAACGGTCGTTCAAATTCCAAATAAGGTCTGTCGACCATGCCATTCCGATCTAAGTCTTATCAGGCTCGATGGTTCCTGCCGGCGACTGTCGTTTGCGACGCCGACGCGAGGATACACCGGTTACTAAAATAAAGAACGCCGTCAGAATTACAACCATAAAAACGGCCAAAACAGACAGTACTATCAACCGGTTCCACAGAAACATGGCCAGCGCAAACAAAGAGAAGACGATCCCCATCAGGTAGAACACCAGAACCACGCCCCGTTGTGACAATCCGGCCAACGATAGAAAATGAAACAGGTGACGACGATCAGCCTGCATTACGTTGCGCCCAGTAACGGCCCGGCGCACAAAAGAAGATACCGTCTCCAGAATCGGTACTCCCAGGGCCAATAACGGCAGATACAGAGCTGAGGCCGTGAAGGACTTGAGCGGCACCAAGAGCGAAAAAACAGCAAAATAATAACCCAGTTGCATGGATCCCGAGTCACCCAGAAAGATCCTGGCCGGGTAACGATTGAAGACGGCAAAGACAACGAGAAAACCGATCATCCCAACCATGAACACAACCGCCCAACCGACATTCATCATATATCCCAGCACCAGGAGAGTTACCGCGGCGATCAACGACACTCCCCCGGCCAGACCGTCGAGCCCATCGATCAAGTTGATGGCGTTGGTCAGCACCACCACCCAGAGCACGGTAATGCCTAAAGACGCCATACCGATATCGACACTGCCGTAGGGAGTACTCAAAAGTTCCACTCTCAAGCCGGACAGATACAGCAACAGGCCGACTGCAATCTGCGCTGCCAGCTTCACACGGGCTGACAGCGGCGACAGATCGTCGGCCAACCCGATCAGGGCGATTACCAGAGCTCCAAGGAACACATAGAAGAGCGCCGACGTGTTGTTTCCATACCATTCGGAAAACAAAAGCGTGGAGAGCAGGAGCGAACTCCATACCGATACAAAAAGGGCCACGCCGCCCAGGTACGGCACCGGTCGTTTGTGACGTTTGTGTCGACCCGGCCGGTCAAGAAGCCCATACCTATGGCCCCACCAGATGAGCAGGGGCAGGCTGATCATGGCTGTGACCAGCGAACAAAGGGCTATGACCAGGATCGTCTCGGTCGGCATCGGTCAGCGCCTCCCCGATCTGCTGTAAGGTGGCGTGATGATGGTAAGCAACATGTTCAAAGTCAGGATTACCGGCAGGACCAGGAGGGAAAACCCGTTGGGCAAGTGCTTGAGGAAGTACTTCCATACGGAAAAGTGATGGTGCCAGGTGCGTCTGAGCCGTCCGGCGTCACTGCCGTGTCCCCAATCGTGAACCGCGCCCGCTGTCGGTACGAAGTAGTTGCGATAACCCATAGCCCGGAGACGGTAGCACAGATCGGTATCTTCCATGTACATGAAGAACCGTTCGTCAAAACCTTTCATCCTGACAAAGAGCGAACGTCGGATCAGCAGCACGGTAGCCGCTACCGCATCGACAGCAATGGTTTCGGCATAATCCGGCAGGGTGTAGATATGGCGGGCGCCGATCAGTCGTGAAAGAACCGAACCGCGCGAAAACAGCAGGTTGTAAATGGTCGGTAGCCGACGACAGGTAGGTTGAAAGCTGCCGTCAAGGTTGCGCATCCGCGGCGTAATGGCGCCTGCTTTGTGATCGTTGCGTATCAGCGCCATCATGCTCTGGACCGACCCCGGATCTATCTGAACATCCGGATTCACAAACAGCAAAAACTCGCCCTCGGTCTCCTGCACCGCTTGATTGCAGGCGGCAGCGAACCCACGGTTTATCTCGTT
>DAOVOW010000343.1 GCA_030629485.1 bacterium | reverse complement strand
GTTGTGGAACGATTAGCTGTTCATCTGATCCCTTCAGACGACGGAACGGTTTGAACTGCAGCCCAGCCGGCCACCTGAGGGGCACCGGTGGTTTCACAATTATCAGCGGGCAGTTTCGGCGGCGGCACTGCTTAGCTATGGCGGTCAGATTCTCGCCGTACTGCTCAGGAGTCACTCTCACCTGAAGTACCATTTCGTGCGGCGGCGCTGAAGAGCAACCAGGTGCCAATGCTGCCCGTAAGACCCGATACAAGGCTGTACGCGATAACAGTGCGCGCAACTGACTGAAACGCTGTTTGCGCATCAGTTCGCGATCGTTCTGAAAACCGGAGATCGAGGCGTCGTTGTTGCCGCAGTAGAGTATGACGATATCCGGCTCGAATTCCCAACCGTCCAGTTCGAGATAGCGGACCAGTTGCTCGCTGGTGTATCCGGACACGGCGGCGTTGACTAACTCCACTTCTCTGTGTTCGCCATGCAAGTCCTGAAGACGCATCTGCAACTGTGGCCCGAAACTCAGATGGTAAGAACCCAAACCCAGTCCCACCGGCGAGGAGTCGCCAAGTAACAGGATGCGAAAGGAGGTCGGTGGTTTGGGGCTTCTGATCTCGGGGCCGATTGTATGTTTACTATTGGTCCGGATATAACGGTTAAGGAGGTTCGGTTTGAACCGCCAGAGGAGGTCGGAATCCGGTTCGTGCCAGTCGAAAATAGAGCCGAAGAATTTCGCCTGCCAACCTGACAAACCGACGGCGTCGTCGGCCCATCGTCCAGCGCCGCGCTCAATCAGGCGGGCGCCCCCCTCCGCCAGTAGCAGAAACAGGGCAAGCGCTATAACTGCGAAGATCAGTCTCTTCTGCATACCGCAAGGTAGGATTTCCTTTGCGAGCAGTCAAGCCGACGGTCACCATAGCCGGGTAGCGGGCCGACTGCCACCCGGCCGCCCACTTTCGGGCCTTGTGTTGTCCCCGGTTATGCGTATAATAGAGGGGAACGCGGATGGGCGACATCGGCTGGTTGCGAGATTCGCCTGTCCGGCGCCGAAGAGACCAATAGACAGATGAGGAATGTAAAGGAATGGTCTGGAAAACCGAAAAGGTCAATATGCCGTTCGAGGTTAAAGACTGTACGCTGATTACCCGCATGGGGGGCGTCCAAGCCGCCGTCAGCCTCCGCGAATTGCGGGAAGGGGTAGCGCGCTGTCCCCTGGAATGTCTGTTTCACCACTTCTGCGAGACGCAGTTGCGGCCTACTTTCGATGATCCTGAATTCAGCAACGACTTCGCCGTCTGGGCAGCCAAGCACGTGCGCGACCGGATACTGGCCGAGCGCCTCGGCGTAATCAATCCTTACGAGTTTGACAATCTGGAACAATTGCGGGAAGTGGTGCTGGAGGTGGTTGATGATCGCCTGTCGGAAGTCGGTCACCATCAGTTCGCCCCGGCCGGTGAGGATTTCCGGTTTATGCGGGCCGTCACGGTGGTGTTCGACGTCGGCATTCAACTGCGCACGCCGGACAATCTGGTGACCCGCCTGCCGGAGTTCAGCACCAGCTCCATCTACTACCATTTCGTCGAAGCGCGCAGGCGCACCGAGACACGCCTCGACGATTTCTCCAATTGGCTGGTCGGGTTTGGAGCCGGTACGGAACCGCTTCTTGAGGCACTTCACGGCATCGACTTCTACTACTTAACCCTTCGTGAACTCAAAGACGCACTGCTGGAAGCGATCTGTCAGCCATTCATGGAGACCGTACATGGTTAGCATGTCACTCAATTCATACGAGGACGTGGTCGGGCAGGTAGTAATAGCTCAGTTACGGAAGCTGGCCCACCAACTGGCCGGAGCGCGGGTCGTTCACGTCAATTCCACCCGGGAGGGCGGCGGAGTGGCGGAAATCCTGAGCTGGCTGGTCCCGTTGATGAATGACCTGGGACTTGACACATCCTGGGAGGTGATCGACGGTCACGCCGAGTACTTCCACACCACCAAGAGTTTCCATAATGGCTTGCAGGGCAGTCCGGCGGCCCTGACCGAGCGCATGATCAAAGTATATGAAGACACGGTCAGCGCCAACGCCGAGCGGCTGCGCTCCAAGCTCTCGGAGGCTGACTTCGTGATCATCCACGACCCGCAGCCGGCCTTCCTCATTAAATGCTGCCCGGAACGGAAGGGACGGTGGGTATGGCGTTGTCACATCGACGTCAGCCGTCCCAATCACCGCATCTGGAGGTACCTGGGAGAGTTGGTCTCGCTCTATGACGCCTCGGTCTACTCGATGCCTCATTTCGCCCGTCGGCTGGATCATCCCCAGTTGATCATCGCGCCGTCGATAGATCCGTTGTCGGACAAGAACTGTGAGCTACCCCAGGGATACATCGACGCCACGCTTGACCGTTTTGGCATTGATCAGCGGCTACCGCTGCTCACTCAGATTTCGCGTTTTGATCGGTTCAAAGACCCACTGGGAGTGATTCGCGCTTTCGATATTCTCAGTGGCTCGCTGGATGCTCAGTTGGTCTTAGCCGGCGGCGGCGCCGACGACGACCCCGAGGGCCAGGCAGTGCTCAATGAAGTCCAGGAGACCGCCCGTGGTCGGGAGGATATTTTCATCCTGGATCTGCCGCCCGACGCCCATAGAACCATCAACGCTTTGCAGCGCGCCTCGACTGTTGTGATACAGAAGTCGCTGCAGGAGGGCTTCGGCCTGACCGTCACCGAAGCGATGTGGAAAAGCAAACCGGTCATCGGCGGCAACGTGGGCGGCATCAGATTGCAGGTACACAATCACCACACCGGCTTCCTGGTCGATACCCCAGAAGGGGCGGCGCTGCGTCTGAGGGAACTCCTCAGACAGCCCGGGAAAGCCAGCCGCATGGGGCGCACTGCCCGCGAATTCGTGACCGTTAACTTTCTCCTGACCCGCCACTTGCGCGAGTACCTGACATTGATGTTGGGCCTCCGGCACGGTTTGGAGAGCAGCCTGCTGGCCGGATGACTCCGGCGTGATGAAACTGCTCAATTCGACACTCGATCTGGACGCGTTCTTCGACCGGCTGCGCAAAGCTTCGCAGAGGGTTCTGCTTCTGGACTACGACGGCACGTTGGCGCCGTTTCGCGCTGAGCGGGAGCAAGCCGCACCATACCCCCGGATTCCTCCCTTGCTGGATGAAATCGTTCAATGCCGACGCAGCCGGCTGGCCATTGTCAGCGGCCGGGCAGTCAGTGCGGTCGCCACGCTGTTGGGTCTGAAACGGACACCGGAAATCTTTGGATCACACGGCGCCGAACGACTGAGCATCAATGGAACGTATCGTTCACCGACGGTTCCAGACGCGACCCGCGCCATACTCAGAAAGGCATATCAATGGGCGGGCGATCAGGGTC
>DAOVOW010000003.1 GCA_030629485.1 bacterium | reverse complement strand
GATCACCAGAGTATCAGCATCCAACATTGGCAGAGGCTCAGGAACAAAGACAGTCAACTCTCTCGACAGCCGCACCGAGTATGGCGGCGACGGTTGTGAGTAGGGGGCCTTAATCCGCGACTGATAATCAGGCTCCTTCCCAACGAGAAAGGCATCGAGTTGGAACTTGAAGGTACCCGGTTGAATCGGCAGGAAGGCAATGAAGCCGCCGTCCGCATGGACGACCACGGCTTGTCCGTTGATCTCAAGGCGGTAGGACCAGTTGCCCCGTGTTGGAGGTACATGCCCGAGAATAAACGTTGAATCGACCGCCGAAATTCGTTGGTCAGGTTTCGGATAGATGACGACGATTTCGTCTTTGACCTCAGCCGCAGAGACGTCGAAGGCCGGCCATCCCAGGGTCGACATGCCCAGCAGCATGGCGCAGGCGATGAGACTGTTAGTCGCTGATGTACTTCTCGACCACATCGCGCTTAAGTTTCGGGCCACCGATGATTTCTCGGTCGACCTGAATCGATTCCTTGTCATAATTAATCCCGCGTGCGATGTCATCCTCCAAGAGAAGAGGGCCGTCGAGATCGAAATAGTCCGCCAGCGACGACATGTATACAGACTGGGCGATACCCACCGATGACTCGACCATACATCCGAGCATGACTTTCTTGCCGTCATTATGGGCTCGTTCGGCCATCTGCATCGACGGCAGGATACCTCCACATTTCTCCATCTTAATGTTGATGCCGTCGATATGGCCTGAGTACTGTTCGTAGTCTTCGCGTGAACCCAGACCCTCATCCATGATAAGTTTGACTTGTTCCGCCTTCCCCTTCAGATGGGGCCATTCCTTGACAAAGTCCTCACTGGTCGGCTGTTCAATGATCGTCACACCGCTGTTCGCCAGTTGGTGGATCATCTCCTCGGCTTTGGCGCACGACCAGCCGCCATTGGCATCGACACGAATTTCCTTGTCTTTGATCCGTCCGATGGCGTCCAGGAGCATGACGTCCTGTTCGTGGCCCATCTTCACTTTAACGATTGGATAGGGAGAGTTCTTGATATCATCAATCATTGCCGCCGTATCTGATATTGCGACCGTGAAGGAGCTTCTGATACCGACCGGCGTGCTCAGTTTCAGAACTTTCCACGGGTAGCGTCGCGTCTCGCCGGATACGTAGTTGAGAACCATACCCATTATGGCCGCCCGTGCGGCCGGGTGAATATCATATCCATCGATCTGCTGAAGTGTTCCCGTATCGATCTGATCAAGGGCTCGAAGGTATTCGAGTCCCTTGTCGATATCAGCCTGGATATCTTCTATCGTCGGTCCATACTTAACCGATGGCGCCGCCTCACCATGGTACCGATTATTGAGCACTGTTAGTAGATTGGTCTTAACTGTTGCTTCTCCCCCGGCAACGGCGAACTTCTTTTTTAGTGGAATGCTTACTTTGAATGAATCCAGTTCGATCACAAAATTCTCCTTGCCTGATTGAAATCGCGATCGAGATCAGCACGGTAGTCGGGTTCGTCCTGACTCAAAGCGTTGATCCTCACGCCGCCGCCGCCGCGCGAGGCGTGAAGTATTCGTGTCCGCCCGATCGCCAGTCCAACATGCCTGTCGAAAAACACCAGGTCTCCGGTTCTTATACTGTCTCGGTCCACTTTTCGTCCCATTCTGATCTGCTCCCGGGTATCTCGAGGCAACATGATCCCGAAGGCGCCGAACAGAGCCTGCACCAACCCGGAGCAATCAAACCCCAGAGGGCTGACACCGCCCCACAGGTACGGCACACCCAGGAACTTTCGGGCCTCCGCCAGCAATCGGCTGCCCGTCAGCGTTTTCCCGGTTATTCTGTTGATCGGCCTGATATGCGCGCTCTTTACGTATACCTTGGCGCCGCCGGGTAATTGCAGCGCAGAGATGCCGTTCCTGTTGCTGACAACTCTGACCTGCGTGCCGTACACAATGAAGTAAGGTGACGTTGGTTGGGCGCTCCGATCAGCGTACAGCGTAGCCCTATGTGACTTGATCACGGCATTTACGCGCGAGTTCCATCGTGCGAACGCGACTTTACCGACCTTGCGCAGAAATCGACAGTCCACCCAACCTTTGTAGCCATCCACCTGACGAACGTGAGCAAACCCTTTCCTCACTGAAAGGACCTGGATCGGCTCGCCGAAAAGCAATTGGCTGGCGCGCTCGGCGGCATGATCCGGCCGGGTCCTCAGGTCCAATAGGTTGGTCGACACCTCAGCATACAGCATGGGTTTATGTTAGGAGCCCGGACACCGCTGATCAACAAAAACGGTCACAAAAAAGCGGTCGGGTATCAACCGACTGCTCACAGCGTGCATGCTCTATTTGTCGGGTTAGGCTTTCGCTTCCACCAGAAACTTCTCGAAGCGAGCCAACGCTTCCTTTATGTTCTCGACGGAGTTGGCATACGAGAAACGCAGGTAACCCTCGCCGAAAGACCCAAAGGCAGTCCCGGACAGAGCGGCTACCCCGGCTTCATCGAGCAGCCTGACGGCCAGATCCTTCGACTTGAATCCGGTCTTGGTGATATTCGGGAAAACATAGAAAGCACCAAGCGGGTTGGTGCAACTGACACCTTCGATGTTGTTCAGCCCTTCGACGAAGACATCGCGCCGCCGCTGGAATTCGGCCACCATTCTTTCGACATCGTCCTGCGGCCCGGTGAGCGCTTCGATCAGCGCGTACTGTGCAAAGGTATTGGTGCACGAAAAGTTGTTGATGGCCAGTCTGGTTTGAATCTCGGCCATTTCCTTCGGCATGATACCGTACCCCAAACGCCAACCGGTCATAGAGTAAGCCTTTGACATGCCGTCAATAGCCACCGTGCGTTTCAGCGCCCCCGGTATCGAGCAGATAGACTGGAACGGTTCTTCGTATGTGATCCGCGAGTAGATCTCGTCAGTCACAACCCACAGATCGTGCTCTTCGGCCAGTCCATAAATGGCCTCCAAATCCTCGTGAGTCAGCACTCCACCGGTGGGATTCTGGGGCGAGTTGACCATTATCATCTTTGTTTTCGGTGTGATCAAAGCCCTGAGATCGTCGATTGAGAAGCGGAAGTTGACCTCTTCCTTGAGATACATCGGAATCGCCTTAGCGCCACAGTAATTCACTACCGACTCATAAATCGGGTAGCCCGGATTGGGGTAAATGACCTCATCTCCCTCATTAGCCAACGCAAATATCAGGTTGAAAATCAGAGGCTTGACTCCCGGCATAATCACTACGTTCTCGACGGCGACATCCACACCGCGAGTCCTGGAGAAATACTCAGCAACTACCTTGCGGGCTTCCGGCACACCGGCCGACGGACAGTAGTGAGTCTTACCGTCATCGATAGCCTTCTTGGCGACTTCGCAGATGTTCTTAGGCGTATCGAAATCCGGCTCTCCTATTTCGAGATGGATAACCGATTTCCCTTGTGCCTCCAGTTGCCTGGCGTGAGCCAGCACTTCAAAGGCGCTCTCTGTTCCCAGACGGGAGAGTCTGTCGGCGAATTGCATGACGCAACCTTCTTTCTTAGAGTCCAAGGAGTTTCTTTGCTTCGGCCGCAATATGCTCGGCGGCCAGACCGAATTCCTTTATGAGCTGCCACGAGAGACCGGATTCACCGAAACGATCCTGAACACCGATCATGCCAAACGGCTTGCCTTTGGAATCGTTGGCGCAGTCACGACAAATAACGGCGGCCACGAGATTGCCCAGACCACCCACCTGATGCTCTTCAGCCGTCAGGACAGCCTTGGTCTCGGTCACAGCGCGGATGATCGCTTGTTTGTCGATCGGCTTGACCGTGTGCATATTGATAACGCGTGTTTCGATCCCGAAGTCGGTCTTCAGTATCCAGGCCGCTCGCAGCGCCTCCGGCGTCTCAGGTCCGCAGGAGATTATCGTCAACGTCTCGTTTTCATTCTCGTATTCGGAAGCCAGACAAACGTCGAACGCATCTACCATGTTCTCCGCCTCATGCCGCAGCCGGAAGATGTTAGCCTCGCCGAACTTCAGCGGTGTGTCTTCTTTGGTGATAATCGGCGTCGCCTCACGGGCAAACCGGAGGTACTTGGGTCCGACGATGTCGAACAGCAGGGTTCGTGTCATCTTCTCTGTTTCAATGGAGTCACACGGTACGGCCACGCGCATGTTCGGCAGCCCGGTCATTTGGAACAAACTCTCCAACTCCTGATGAGTGGCGCCGTCCGGACCAACCGAAACACCGCCGTGAGCGCCGACGACAAAGACGTTGTAGTCACCGTAACATACCGACACCCGCAACTGATCGAGATTGCGCGCCGATGAGAACACACCGTATGTTCCGAAGACTGGCAGCTTGCCCTCCTTGGCCAGGCCAACTGCTACCGTGGTGCAGTTTTGCTCGGCCACACCGAGCGAGATCCAACGATCCATGCGTTCCGGATGCTTCTCGTAGAACTGGGAAATCGTAATCGACCCCGAGATATCGGCCCCGATACATACCACCCGTTCATCGTCACCATACTTATCAAGCGCGCGTCCGAATCCTTTGCGCGTCGGATCCATCTCAACCTGCATCTTGTCGGAGCTATTCCACCAGAAATCCTTTGAGAACTTCGGCAGGTTATTGGCCAGCCGCGTCTCGATCTTCTTCTGAAACGCCACGCCATGCCCCAGCCACTCGTCAACATCGAATGTCTCGCTCAGACCCAACTCGACCAGGCCCTTGTTAAGCTCTTCGCGGTTCGGCGGTTTGCCATGCCACCCGGCAACGTCCTCCATGAACGAGACGCCCTTGCCCTTAATCGTGTTGCAGATAATCGCCACCGGTTTTCCGGTGTCATTATGGTTGCGGGCGAAGTCAAGTTTCTCGACGATCTCGTCCATGTTATGGCCGTCGATCTCCACAACATGCCAGCCAAAGGCACGGTATTTGTCGCCAACCGGGTTGATGCCCATCACTTCTTCGGTTCTACCGTCGATCTGCAGACGATTCCGATCCAGAAGCAGCACTAGGTTGTCCAGTTTGTAGTGGGATGCAGACATGGCCGCCTCCCATATCGAGCCTTCCTGATGCTCGCCATCGGAGGAGATGACAAAGGTTCGATAATCCTGCTTGTTGAGCTTGGCTGCCAGCGCAATTCCGACAGCAACCGAGAAGCCCTGCCCGAGCGAGCCGGACGAGATCTCAACTCCTTTGAGATCCTTCCGGTGCGGATGTCCCTGGAGCGGCGAGCCAAGCATGCGCAGAGTCATCATATCGCGCTCCGGGAAGTAGCCGGAGACGGCCAGCGCCGCATAAAGGGTCGGCGCTTTGTGCCCGGCCGACCAGATGATTCGATCACGATCGTTCCAATCCGGGTCCCGAGGGTTGTGCCGGGCTATCTTCAGATAAAGAGCACATGCCACATCCATAATACCCAGCGTTCCACCGGAGTGACCCGAGTTGGCCGAACACAGCGCCAGCAGGTTCAAGCCGCGCATGTAATTGGCTCGTTCTTTGAGCTGTTTGACAGTGTAATCACCGATTTTTGTCTTCGCCGCGGAGTCCGTTATCGCCATAACCGAAACCTCATGGTTTGTGAGACTTACATTTTCTATTGGTGCCAAATCTATTGGTTCAACCGAAGATGTCAACCGATTCCAAGCCGATCCGCAGCAATCTTTTCGAGGTAGGCCAGGAGTTTTTTCTCCAGGGAAATGAGCGAGCCATTGTTGAGAATCAAACGGTCGGCGCGGCGCCGGAATTCAGTGAAGGGAAGCTGTGTGCGCATCCGCCGGTGGGCGTCGGTGGCTGTCATTCCTCGTTTCAGCAGCCGCTTCAACCGAATCTCCTCGCCTGCGTGTATGACCAAAATCAGGTCCATATCCTTCTCGATGGCACTACCCAACAGCAGGGGCGCATCAATGACGACAAACGAACTTTGTCGCAGCGCCCGCTTCGTCTGCTTTCTGATTTCACGAACGATGTAAGGGTGGGTGAGACGATTGAGTTGTCGCGTAGCCTGCTCACCAGCGAAAGCGAGGGCCGCAAGTTTCTTGCGTCTGAGACGACCGCTCGGCATCAGGATGCTGCCGCCGAATTGCCGCACCAGCTTCTTGAGCAGGGCCGGGTATAGCTCGATCACTTCGCGCGCAATCTTGTCGGCGTCGATCAACGCCGCACCGTGCTCCGCCAGAATCCGCGCCGCGGTCGATTTGCCGGAGCCGATCAACCCGGTGATACCGATAATCATGGGGACAATAAAGGGAGTACTCCCGATAATCGCAAGAGTGTTCGTCAATAAGACCGCACGCAAGCGACGATGTCATCCAAAACGTCGCCCTGAGCGGAGTCGAAGGGTGGCATAGTTGTGGTAGGAAGAACGTCGTGCTTCGACTCCGCTCAGCATGACGTGGAAGGTACTCCGATTAGATTCGTAGCGCAGGTCTCTCGTAGCGCAGGTTTTCCCGAGATCTGCCATTGTGGTTGCGTTAGCCGGTAGAGGTGGGACGCCCGCGATCCCGCCGCCCTTATTGCCCAACGACCTTACGGTTTACTTCGCATCGAGCCAGTTGTCCCCGACGCCAATGTCCACGACAACCGGAACGATCAGCTTGATCGCCTTTTCCATGCCGCTCTTGACCAGCTTCTCGAGATCATCAAGTTCGTCTTGGTGGGCGTCGAAGACCAACTCGTCGTGTACTTGAAGGACCATCTTCGAGCGCATGCCGGACATTCTCTTGTGAATTCTCACCATGGCCAACTTGATCATGTCGGCGGCCGTTCCCTGGATGGGCGTGTTGATAGCCGTGCGCTCGGCAAACTGGCGCACGTTGAAGTTCTTGCTGTTGATCTCCGGCAGGTAGCGACGACGGTTAAGCATAGTGGTAACGTACCCCTTATCGCGCGCGAACTTCTTGGTCTTGTCCATGTAATCACGGATGCCGGGGTAACGTTCAAAGTACGTATCGATAAACTGCTTGGCGCCGGTCAGATCAAGTTCCGTTTGCTGTGCCAGACCGAATGCCGACACGCCGTAGATTACCGCGAAGTTGGCCGTCTTGGCGGCGCGGCGCTGTTCGGGCGTGACTTCGTCAATGTTAACACCATAGACCTCGGCAGCTGTGCGCGCATGGATGTCCTCGGCATTCCTGAAGGCGCTGATGAGGGCTGGGTCCTTGGTGTAATGCGCGAGGATGCGCAACTCGATTTGCGAGTAGTCGGCCACCAGCAGCTTGTGATTTTCATCGCGTGGAATGAACGCTTTGCGAATCTGTCGCCCCTCTTCCGTGCGCACCGGTATATTCTGCAGGTTGGGATCAGTTGAGGAAAGCCGCCCGGTGGCCACCACCGCCTGATTGAACGATGTATGTACACGACCGGTTTCCGGGCTGATCAGTTTTGGTATCGCATCGATGTAGGTGCTCTTGAGTTTCGTCAGTTGGCGAAAGTCCAGAACCAACTGCGCGAACGGATGAATCAGCGCCAGTTCTTCCAGCACGCGCTGATCGGTCGAGTATCCCGTCTTCTTGGCCGTCTTGCCTTTAGTTGGCAAACCGAGTTTATCAAACAGCACGTGTGAGAGCTGTCGGGTCGAGTTGATATTAAACTCACCACCGGCATCCTTGTATATATCGGAGCGAACAATTTCGAGTTGCTTGTCCATGTCGACCGACAGCTCTTTGAGAAAATCTGCGTCTACCCGAATACCGGCTTCCTCGATGGAAGCGAGTACCTTGATGAGAGGTAGTTCGCAGTTGTAAAAGAGATTCTGTAACTCGTACCGGTCGATCTCAGGGGCCAGGGACCCTCGCAGGCGGTAGGTGTAATCGGCATCCTCTGCCGCGTAGTAGGCTGCCCGATCTATCGGCACCGTGTCGAATGTCGTCTGCTTCTTGCCGCTGCCGATAAGCTCCGTGATCGGCTGCATCTTGTGATCGCAATGCTTCATGGCCAGAAAGTCCAACGAGTGTTCCCGCCCGGATGGATTCAGCAGATACGATGCCAGCATGCTGTCAAACGACACCGGGTGGATGTCGATATCGTAACGATGAAGAACCTCGATATCGTATTTGATGTTCTGACCGAACTTCTGGACCCTGGGGTTCTCGAGAAACTGTTTCAAGAGCGCCAAAGCTTCATCGAATGGAACGTTCTTCTCGTCAGCCCCGGAATGTCCCAGAGGAATGTAATAGGCCTCACCGGCCTGAGCACAAAGCGACACCCCTACCAGTTCGGCCTCAAGAGCATTGAGAGAGGTCGTCTCAGTATCGACCGCAACTTCCTTTAGCTGCGATAGTTTCGTGAGTAGAGTGTTCAGTGTTGTAATTGAAGTGATCGTTTCGTACTTGACTTTAACGTCCGAGGACGGCTGCTCAGGAGTATCCTCGACGGTAGCGTCCGGCATAATCTGTTTTAGAAGCCCGACAAACTCCAGCTCGATAAACAGCGACTTGGTGGCCGCATAGTCGATAGCTCTTCGTTTGATCTGGTCGATCTCAAAAGATATCGGGACGTCCGTGTCGATCGTGACGAGCTTGCGCGAAAGCCGCGCCTCCTCGATACCAGCGGCGATCTTCTCACGCACACCTGTGGCCTTGACTTCCCGGTAGCCCTCAAGGGTGGCGTCGAATGAACCGAATTGCTCGAGAAGCTTGTCGGCTGTCTTGGGACCGATGCCGGCGACGCCGGGGACGTTATCGGAACTGTCCCCCATTAGTGCGAGTTTATCGATCACCAGTTCCGGATAGACGCCAAACTTCGCTTTCACTTCTTCGCGGCCGAGTCGGTCGGGTGATTCGGAACCTCGTCGGGGGTAGTAAATTCTGATCCGGTCGGTGACAAGTTGGAAAAAATCCTTGTCACCGGTGACGCACCAAACGTCGTACCCCTCTTCGGCGGAACGGCGCGCGAAAGTTCCGATGATGTCGTCCGCTTCGTAGCCGGGCATCTCGAACGATGGAATGTTCAGCGCCTGGACTGCCTCGCGAATTCGGGGAAGCTGTTCTGCCAAGGCGTCGGGCATTTCTGCCCGCGTGGATTTGTATTCATCGTACATCTTGTGGCGAAAGGTCGGTTCGCCGGTATCGAACACGATGGCCAGGTAATCCGGTTCCTCATCCCTGATCAGCTTCAGGAGTGAGTTGACGAATCCAAAGGTGGCTGAAGTGTCTTCGCCTTTCGAGTTGATCAGGGGATTGCGAATAAAGGCGAAGTAGGCGCGGTAGAACAGGGCGGAACCGTCAACGAGATAGACACTGCCGGGTTTGGATTTCATTCGTACAATCCGTGCTTCTTGATATACTGAACCACCGAACGAGGCATCAATTCGGCCAACTCTTCCCCGGGGACGCCTTCATTCAACAGGCGACGGATTTCAGTAGAGGATACATCCAACATGTCGATGGTCACCATCTCGATCCGGTCGGCGGGGAATCGGCTGATATAGTCGCTCCACTGATGTGGCGGACGTTGTCCCACCAGCACGCGCACTTCGGCGAAAATAGCCTCGGGATCACGCCACCGCTCCAACTCCTCCAGGTTGTCCTCTCCAATAATGAATGACCAAACCGCGTAATGGTATCGCTTCCTGATCGCTCTTATGCTATCGATCGTGTAACCGGGAAGATCCTCATCCATCTCAATCCCACTCACGACGAACCGGTCGTCATCGGATGTCGCGCGCCTCAGCATCTCCATCCGATGCTCAAACGACGCGCGGCATACCTCTTTGAACGGATGGCGGAATGACGGCACCAGCAGGACTCCGTCGAGGCCAGTGCCGGCCGCCACCTGCAGCGCGAGATTGAGATGTCCGTGGTGAACGGGATCGAACGTCCCGCCCAAAATGCCCCAGTGTCCCCCTTCATCAGGAGTCGTCATCATCGGTCTTGGAAGCAGCGGCTCTCTGAGCGATCTTTCGCAGATATTTGTCGGCTTTTTCAGCGAGATCGTGCTGCGGGAAGTCGCTCTTGAAAGCCTCCAGCTTCTGTTGAGCCAAAATGTAGTCACCTTTCTTGAAAGCCACTTCACCCGGTTTGAAAGCCGCTTCAACCTCCCACCGGTGAGCTCGCGCCGCTTTCTTGTGATCACCAAAAACCGACTGGAAATCGGAGAACCTGGTTCGGGCCTGGTCGTATCGACCCATCTTGAAATCCATTACGGCGTATTCATAGGTCGCTAGCGGAGCATACTCGGTGTCGGTAAAGTCGTCGATCACTTTCTGGAAGTATATCTGGGCGGCTTCGTAAGCAGCGATGCGACTGTAGACAACGCCGGTGTCGTAGTACTTGCGAGCCAGACGAGTGCGCGCCACCAGTAGGTACTTGCGGGCATCGGGCACTACCTCCGACTCCGGAAAATCGATAATGAAATCCTCGAACTGTCTGATAGCAGTCTCCAACTCTGATTGATCAAGGCCGTAATGCTTGGGCGTGGCGTCGAAGAAGCAGACCGCCCTCATAAAAACAGCCTGCTCAAAATAGACGCTGGAGGGATAGTTGAGCACCAGTCGATTGAACTCAACCTGCGCCACCTCGAATTCCTTGTTGCCGAAATATGACAGAGCCAGGTAGTACTGTGCCGTGTCGACGATGGACGCGCCGGGATAATTGTAGACGCAGGACTGAAAGATCTCAATCGCCCGCAGGTATTTGTGCTTATCGTATTTCTTTTTGCCTTCAGCAAAGAGTTCTCCAGCCGTCATGGCGGAAAGCGAACGAGAACCGGCACAGCCGGAACCGATAATCGACAGGGCCGTAAGGCTCGCTGCCAACAGAAGGATGCCAATGCGTGATTTCAAACCGCGTAAGTCTCCTTGAGCATTTTGTAGTTGTCCATAACCCGTTTCAGGTACCGTTTCGGCATCGGCAGGTTTTGGCGAATCAGTCCCCGCAATCGAGTCTCCCCCATATTGTAGGCCACGATCGCCTGCTGCACATCGCCGAATTTTAAGATCTGCTCGAATAGATGTAGCGTACCCAACTTGATATTGGATTGAGGTTCAAAAAGTGTCTGCAATCCCTCCCAGTCTACACCGGCGCGCATGGCCACATCTTCGCCGACGTACGGTATCATCTGCATCAGACCGCGCGCCCCCTTGGGCGACACCTGCCCCTTGCGAAAGGACGACTCGGTGATGATAATGGCCAGCACGAACATCGGGTCGTAATGATAGCGGCGACTTTCGGTGAAAACGACATCGGACAACTGGCCGACCTCCTCATCGCTGAAGCCGATCTGGAAATCCTCAATCGCTTTGAAAATCTGTAGTCTTTCCTCAAGCTCCGTGATCCGTTTCTGCTGAAAAACGATTTGTCGCTCGAGATCAAACTTGTCTTTGATGAGGAAGATCAAGAGACCGGACTGAATCAGATAAATGAACACCGCCAGAAAACTGATCCACTTGGACAGGTAAATTCCAACCTTCTCTACCTGAATCATGTCTTAGTCCTCAACTGGCATTGCGTGCAAATCATACCCATCGGCGGCCTCAACCCTGACCCTGAGGATATCGCCGACTGTGATCCCGGAGCCGCTGATATACAACTCCTGATCTACTTCGGGACAGTCACCACGCGTCCGCCCCACGGCCGCGCCGTTGGGTCCAACGGAGTCTATAATAACCTCCTGAACAGTCCCGATCAAAGCACTATTTTTGTCAAAGGCGATCTCGCGTTGCAGTGACATCAGTTGATCGAGACGCTCGTTCTTTAGCTCGTCGGCGAGCTGGTCATCCATTCCGGCGGCCGGTGAGCCCTCCTCAGGCGAGTAGACAAACCCGGCTACTCTATCCAGTTTCCATTGATCTACAAACTCGAGCAGTTCCTCAAACTGTGTCTGGGTCTCACCGGGGAAGCCGACGATAAACGTTGCCCGGATCACGGCCTCAGGTGAAGCGGCGCGGATGCATTCTATGAGGCGCTCGATGCCATCGCGATCCATCTGACGCCCCATGGCTGCCAGCAGGTCGCTGTTCACGTGCTGCAGAGGCAGGTCGAAATATTCGAGGGTCTTGTTAGAGATCCTCATATAGTTGATCAACTCCGTATGGACCTGGACCGGGTGCAGGTACATCGGTCGTATCCAGTGAACACCGTCTACCCTGTCCAGTCTACGCAGCAGGTCGATCAAGCCACCATTCTCCTTCAAGTCATAGCCATACAATGTGGCGTCCTGCGAAACCAGAACCAATTCTTTCTTGCCGGCCGAGGCCAGGAACTTTGCTTCCTCGATAATCGCCTGCATCGGTCGACTGCGGAAGTTTCCACGAATCTGCGGAATCACACAGTAGGTGCAACCACGATTGCAACCATCCGAAATCTTCAAGTAGGCATACGGCAAAGAGTTGGTGACTGCACGCTGGGGGCCGTGCAAATAACTGAGCTGGCGCGACTCGGTTTTCACCGTGTCGGTCAGCTTGGCCGCAGTACCCACGGCCTCGGCAATAGCATCAATCTCGCCCAGGCCAAAGGCGCCATCGACCTCAGGCATCCCCGAAAGCAGTTCATCACCGTAATGCTGGGCCATGCAGCCGGAAATATATAAGCGCTGCAGGCGACCCTCTTTCTTCAGATTCGCCAGCGATAGAATCTCCTCAATTGACTCTTCGCGAGCGGGCAGGATGAAACAACAGGTGTTCACGATAATCGTCTCGGCCAAATCAGGATCGGTGACCAACTCGTGACCGTCGCTGAGGAGGCGGGCGGCGATATAATCGGCATCGACGTCGTTCTTGGGACAGCCGAGCTTGTGCAGGTAGATTCTCATCTCAGAAGAGCTTCACCGTCTCAGCAGAATCGGGGAAGGCCGGGATGAAATCATCATCGGCGCAGACCGAGTCGAGTTGCCGGCTGAGCAATTCGATGCGGTTGAACTCGTCGTTGATATCGTAAAACTCGATACGACGGATAGCGAGTGGATCCCCGTCTATGACCACGGTCATGGAATCGGGAAGATCGCCAGTGATTCCGGAGCGAAGGAACAACCGGTAGCGGTTTCTGGTCGGCAAAAAAATCGTCTCATAGAACTCATCCAGTCGCGTCACAAAAGTGATCTCGCGACCATAATCGGTCGTGTCCCCGACTTCCTCGATCAGGACCTGGTTATTCTCATGCGAGAAACTGTAGAGCAACCGGCCGTCGTAAAGATAATTATCCGGACCCAACGTGACATAGTAGCGACCATCAGAGGCCAGGCAGGCCGTGCCTCGCATGGAATCGACGAGATCAAAAATCTCCGACTCGATAATGCTCACGAACTCCAGTCGGACGCAACCGGCCTCGGCAAGTCGGTTTTTGATCCGGTCAAAATCGTCATCAGCTTGAGCGATAACCGATAACACCAGCACCATACAGAGTACAGTGCTCAATAGATATTTCATAATCACGGTAGTTATACGCTTTGCGGCTGACTCAGTTCTGGCCTGTGCTCAAAGTCGAGATCGAGCGTGGATCGGCAAAGATGGTGTCAATATAAGCCTTGTCGACCAGGACATCGCGGGCCTTGCTGCCATCGAACGGTGAGACGATACCGGCCTGTTCCAACTTGTCGATCAGCCGGGCGGCTCGCTGGTAACCGATACCGAGGCGTCGCTGCAACAGCGAAACCGAGCCCTGTTTGTGACGCACCACAACCTCACAGGCCTCCTTAAACAGGGGATCACCGTAATCCACTTCTGCCTTGGTCGGCTCGCCCGACGCCTGCGACATGCTTTCCAGAGTGAACATTTCGAGACCCTGATCCTTGATGAAAGCAACGATGGCATCCGTCTCTTCGCTCGACAGAAAAGCGCCGTGGATACGGATCGGCTCCGGCCGGCCGGTGTGCAAGAAGAGCATGTCACCCCGCCCCAGCAGTTTCTCGGCGCCGTTGGCGTCGATGATGGTCCTCGAATCCACTTTAGATGAGACCTGGAAGGCAATGCGGGCCGGGAAGTTGGCCTTGATAAGTCCGGTGATCACATCCACCGAAGGTCGCTGCGTGGCGAGGATCAGGTGAATGCCGACAGCACGCGACATCTGGGCCAAACGGGTGATAAGAAGTTCGGTCTTGGATGAGGTTGCCGACATCATCATGTCGGCCAGTTCGTCAACGAATATCACGATATACGGAAGCCGATTTTCGGGATCTTTCTGCTTCCCGTTAAACTCCTCGATATTGCGCACGGAGGCCTCGGCCAGTTTACGGTAGCGCTTTTCCATCTCAACTACGGCCTCGGCCAGCACTTTCTCGGCGCGTTTGGGTTTTGTCACCACCGGACGACCAAGATGGGGCACACCTGAATATATAGAAAGCTCTAGCATCTTGGGATCGATCAGGATAAACCGTACCTGGTAAGGATGCAGCCGGTACAGGAACGAAGTGATCAGGATGTTCATGCAGACCGACTTGCCCGACCCGGTAGCGCCGGCGATGAGCAGGTGCGGCATCTTGGTTAGGTCAGCCACGAACGGCTTGCCCGAGGTCGTCTTGCCCAGGGCCATCGGCAGCTTGTTGTCAGCATCACTGAAGGCGTTGGTAGCCAGAATGTCGCGAAGGTAAACAATCTGGGGCGATCGATTCGGAATCTCCACACCGACGGCTGCCTTGCCCGGAATAGGCGCAATGATCCGGATGCGTTGCGCCTTGAGGGCCAAAGCCAGATCGTCGGATAAGTTTACAATCTGATTCACTTTAATACCGGCCGCCGGCTTGAACTCATAGCGCGTGATGATCGGTCCGGGGAAGCGATCGATATTTCCGTCAATCCTCACCCCGAACGTCTCCAGTGTTTCCTTCAGCATCCGCGCCGTGAAATCCAGCTCATCACTGTTGACCGACGCTCCGGGTTGGGGATTCTCCCTTAGCAAGTCCAGGGACGGATAGGTGTACTCGACCGATTTCATTTGGAGCTTCTCGGTCTTCCTGACGACCGTTGCGCGACGTCGTCCCTCCTTGTTCGCCGTGGGAGTCTCGACTCCATCGGCAGGTTCCCGCACAACGTCGGGCGCCTGTTGATCGGGAACCGTCTCGACCCCATGGAGTTCTGACTCTTCGATCTCTCCCACATCGTCGGGCTCATCGGTCTCGCCGCGCTTGCGGCTTAACAAGGCCAAAGCCCACTCAAAGCTCAAAGCCGCTGTGACCGGCCCACGGGATGCCCGGTACACCCGCCGCACCAACGCACTGCCCGGTAATGACAAACGAACCGCAAACAAAGGAGTAATCGAGGTGTAGAGAACAAGCAGGATGAGGACGACTCCCCCGAGGAGAACGTACGACCCCAACGGGCCGACCAGCCTGACGCACAGCACGGTCAGTTTCAAGCCAAAGTAGCCGCCAATGGTACTGTCCGGTAAAGTCAGACTGCGGACCGTCAAGAGATGGATGTTGTAGATCATACTACCCAGCAGCGACATGATAAACAGCAGGAAACTGTTAAGCTCCAGCCGACCGACCAACCGTGATGAGAGCAGGCGCAAGGCAATGAAAATGAAACCGAGGGGAAGGAAGTAGGCCAACCAACCGACCAGCGTGGTTGTAACGTAGGCCAGATAGGCTCCCATCATCCCGCCCTGGTTGCGAAAGGCAAGTTCGAAGGGATTAAGATGTCGGTCGATCTCGCCGGTTATGCGAAGGTCGTCCACCCCGTCATGGGTTACCAGAGAAATCAGCAGCAGCGCTGCCAGCAGAAGCAGCAATACGCCCAGCGCTGATTTCTTGCGGTCAATCGACTTTTTGCTTTTTCTGCGCGCCATGGTCGTTTTTCAAGGTCGCCAAATTAGAAATCCTACGCAATAATAAAACGGCAGAGAACTTCATCCCTGCCGTTGTGCGAACCACGATTGAAGCTTTACTTCTTGACCGCCAGCTTCAGGTGCTTGCCGGCCCTGAAAACCGGAACTTTGGTCGCCGGGATGTTGATCGTGGCGCCGGTCTGCGGGTTACGGCCGGTGCGAGCCTTGCGTTTGGAGACCGTGAACGTCCCAAAGCCTGCGAAGCTGACCTTCTGGCCTCTCTTGAGTTGGGTCGTTACGCCGGCCATGAATGCTTGCAGCGCCTCAGAAGCCTGGCGCTTGCTGATTCCAGACTCATTCGCCATTAACGCGATCATTTCATCTTTCGTCATCTCTCTACCCCTCCTTGGGTCGGTAAAGGGTTTTACGGTTTACTTATATTACAACCATAGGAAACCATGAGAGACCCCCTCTGTCAATATAAAAATACCAAAAAAACCTGTTAAACCGGCGTTTTTCGGACCTTCAATAGCATCACCGGAAACGCTGGAAACCGGTGGTGAAGCTATCATGACCATTATCGATCTTGATTTCAGGCAGATCGGTGACGAACAGCTTGAATCCGAAGCCACGGTTGGAGCCAACCGGCACCCAGTACAAACTGCCGCTCCAACAGTGCAGCTTGCGAATGATATTGACCGAACTCTTGATCGTCTTGCTTTCCAGGAAGTCGTAACGCTGGGTGTAAGTTACTCTTGTGCCTTCAGTTAGATTAAACGCCATGGTGAATTGCACGAAGAAAGAGTTGCTCTTGTTCCAGGTAGCGCCGCGCCCCGATTCGCTGTAGCGATAATCGAGTCGACAATTCCAACTACCCCGTCCAGCGCCGCCTGACGATCCGGCCGTCTGCCCGACGAGTTGCGAAGCCGAATCAGCGCCCCTGGGAATACCTCGGTCATCAAATAGCGGGAAAATCCCTTTGAGATTCAGGCTGGCATTGAAACTGAAGCTTTGCCGAAACGGGGACCAGAAACTCAGTTCGTCCGTGTCCGGATCATAGAATGAGTGCGTGAAATCACCGTGCAGATTCAGATTCGGCACCGCTGTCGACTGATAGGTGGTCTTGAGTATACTCCACGGTTTGTCGTCAGCTTCAAAATTGTAACTGAACCTGGAATTCAAGGTCAGCAGGTTCAGGCTTCGTTCGTCCTCACCACTCTTGATCTTGGACATGAAATCCTGTTTGAGGGCAAATGACACCAGCGAACTTTTTCTACTCCCGGCGCCACCTCCCGCAAAAGCGCGAACCTCAGGATGACGATCCACCTTCGGTGAATAACCGTAACTGACTCGCGGCTCTACTATATGGCGCAGCCCGGTTACACCGAGGATGTTGGGGTACACGGTGCCATACAGCTTGGACGAAGCCGTCACGCCGGTACTCCAGGAATAAGTGCGGTAGGTTCCCGGATCGATCCCCCTGGCCTCAGACTGGTCGGTGCCGAAGATTTTGAACCAGGTCTCGCTATACCGAAACGAGGGAATGATGTTCACGTAAGAACCCAACGCGATTCGTGG